>BDSV01000033.1 GCA_002898075.1 bacterium BMS3Abin03 | reverse complement strand
CTTTTCAATCCTGGCTTCGTGAATTAAAGCACCAATCTTAAAATTCTCAAAACCTGCTTCAAGTTCATCACGTTTTTTACTTCCCCGTTTACCATAGTGAATGTCTTTAAACTGTTCAAGTGTTATTATGTTACTTTTTTTCTTTTTCATATTCTGCCTTTATTTTAAGTGCTTTTTCTATTTCTTTTTTAGGAGTTTTTTGTGTTTTCTTTTGAAACGCGTTAGCCAGCACGACTAATCGTCCTTCGTCGAAAAAACAGAAGATCCGAAAAATATTCCTGCCAAATTGAATTCTGATTTCGTAAAGTCCATCTGTGTTTTCTATATGCTTTAAATACGTATCAGGAATTCTAGGTAGTTCTTCCAGCAATTCCAAAGTCCAGATTATTTTATCTTTTACTTTGTCTTGCTGCTTTATAAAAAACTTTTGGAAATAATCCTTGTAAAAAATAATAGTCCGATACTTTGGATTTTTACTCATAGCTTAAAGATATAAAATGTTGCCCTAAAGTGCAACTATGTTTTAATTCGGTTTTGGTTACTAAAATGCATGAAATGAGGTTAAAACATAGGCCGATAGTAAAAACAACCATAACTTCCTCGCAACAACAACCTCAGTTTTCATATTTTCCACAACACTGCTGCCTTTGTTTATTGCTTCGAGGAATATAATGTAAATTTCGATGCGAAGCGCTTCGCCGGAATCATCTCTGCTGTCCAAAATAACGTTCCCAAAACAAGAGAAGTTACTTCCCCTTTCCAATTCCGAATAATTATAGATAAAATGGCTATGAAGAGTTAATTATATTTCTTTTGTCCCTTGTTAGCAGCCGTATTGCTGTTATTGCCACTCTTTATTTTTTAATAATTTTGCTATTTCTTTTGTTGTTAAATCAGTTTTATATCCTGGAATGTCATTTAAATTAAAATATTTTTTCCCACGTAATGATTGAAAGGAAATTTTAATAAAATTTGTTTCATAGAACTTATCTACCAAATAGAATTTATGGTCAAATTCTATATCATAATAATCTGTTTTTATTATTAACTCTTTTATTTTGTTTTTTTCGATTTCATTAATATTTAATTCATCCGCATTATTTATTTTTAACTCATTATCTATTAAATCACAATAGACAATTTTAGTTACTTTGCCTACCCCAATTATTGATTTATTAACGTATAACCCAAGGTAAGAAAAAGGTACATTATGGTGCCTAGTAATTGGATCATAGTAAATATTATAATCAAAATTTTCTTTAAGTGATACACCTGCTGTCACAGCCAACATCATATCTTGAGAAATATCAATTAAACCTTCAGAATTACAAAGATCATAGTAATCCTCAACAATACTTTTCATTTCAATATCTGAATCATTAAGTAATATAGTCGCGGTATCGTAGATTTCAGAATAAGTAGTATAAGCAAACTTAACATTTTTTTCTTTTTTAATATTTTTAAATTTTGAAGTAATGTCTTTAATAATTTCCTTCTTAGGTTTGTGTGTGGAGAGAGCTAATAATATTTTAATGCCATTAGAATTGGAAAAAGATGATATATGATTATTTAGTTGATCAACATCGAAATTATCAGCAAGTTTTGTTTCAATTAATATTTCAATATCTTTTTGTTTTATTAATCCATCAGGTATACTTTGTAATCCCTTAATTTGTTGTGAAAACTTTAACCCTATTTCTATTTCGCTGCTTGATTCTAAGAGTATATTATTTATGAAAATTTCAAATTTTTGTGGATTAAGATGATAAAATCTTGAAAATAATAATAAAGTACTGTTAGTAATCCAATTTTCTTTCTGAGAATATCTTTGAAAATAATGTATGTTTTTCATTTTATATTCCTTTCTACTATAATTACATATCATTTTAGCAAAATGGCTACTAACATATCTCAATAAACGCAACGCGTTTTAACAGCAAATTAACTCATGAAGTAAATCATTGCAAATATAGGTTTTCTCTTTTTAAGTTAAAATTCATAACCTTTGCTTAGTAATATAGACAGGTAGTAAACCATTATAACTTCCTCCCCACCACAACCACTGTTTTCATATTTTCCACAACACCGCTGCCTTCGTTTATTGCTTCGAGAAAGATAATGTAAATCCCGATGCGAAGCGCTTCGCCGGAATCGTTTCTGCCGTCAAATATTACCGAGCCGGATGAACCGCTCGGCTGATTGTTGAGCAGTGTTCTTACAAGTCTTCCCCTGCTGTCGAAAATTTTTATTCTTACCTCCGAAACTGCCTGCGTTAAATTGTAATTGATAATGGTAAAATCCTCGAAGCCGTCGTTATCGGGTGAGAAAGGATTCGGCGAAACCGAGATGCTCGATTGTTGATTCAGGTTGTTTGTAAAAATGCTGTTTTGCCTGTCTGGCGTTGCGCCGAGCGGATCGACACTGCTGCTCCAGTTTGCCGGGTCGTTACTTTTTAAGTTTGGATTTATTCTTTCCAGCGAAATGTTTTTTGTCGAGATAAAATTATCGTTGTGCCATTTATCCGAATACCAAACCGAATCGATCACATTTCCTTTTACATCTTTAAGAAGAATAAGCTCGCCGGTGTTTATCAAACCAAGTGTTGAAACATCCTGAATTGTGAGAAAATTATTTTCACCAATGGAATATTTTTCAATAATTGCCGAATCGGCAGCAAGCACAAAATACTCATCCGGTGGAAGCATAAAAGTTGTTTCTGCAAGCTTGAAAAAATTACCTTTCTCGTCTTCAATCCGCCAGCCGCCTATGTTTACTGAGTCGCCGCTTAAATTATAAAATTCTACAAACTCACTGTTGTCAACATCCGGATCGAACATAATTTCGTTTATCGCCAGTGTGTTTCGTTCGTACGAAGGAGCATTCCCGATCGAGTTCGGCTCACCGGGAGTACTTTTGTTAACGCTTAAAGACGAAGTCCAGTTTGTGCTGTCGTTCGTTCCGGCATCGACGGAAATTCTTTCGAGCGAGTAGCCGTTCTTTCCACCCCACGACGAGCGATAGAAAAGACTATCGATTATCCCGTCTCTGAAATCGTAAACTATTACGCCGTCCTTTGTATTTCCGAGAGAACCGAAATTAACAATAGCAACCTGTGCAGTTACTTCCGGATGAAAACTGTAAAAAGATGTATCCTTTGCAACCACTAAAAATTCACCCGGCTCGAGCAAAAGATTAAAGCCGGTTATAAAATTCTTTGTGGGGCTTGGAAGCACATCGCTGATCGACCAATTAATCAAATTAAGCATTTCACCCGAAACGTTAATGAGTTCGACCCATTCCGGCTCACCGTTTTCCGGTGAATACATTACTTCGTTTATTTCAACTGCTTTTTCGGGAAAGCCGGGCTGAACTGTTTTTTCGAGATAATTATTTAACGTGTCTTCGTCTTCAGTAAAAACTATTCTCACTGCTGTTAATGTTTTTGATGTGAGGTTTTCAACCGGGGAAGAAGATGTAACCGTCAAAGAATCTCCCGATACTAAGGACAAATTCGATTCTTCGCTTAGTAGAAAATCTACAATGTTGTTACCGTCGGTATCGATAAAAAACTCCACGGAAAAATTATTGGCGTTTGCCGATCCGTTATTTTTTATTTTGGCAGAAATGAAAACATCGTCGCCATCTACAGGGAAACGCGGGTTAAAGCTTATTCCCGCAATTGCAAGATCGAATTGTTTTGGTGTTATACTGTTTATTCTGCCCGGCGTGCTTTGTTCGAAATCGACAGACGATCCCCAGTTAAGCTTTAGATTAGAACCGGCGAGAGCATCTTTCCGCTCGAGTGAGAAACCGTTTGTTCCGCCCCAATCACTAAAGTAGTGCACGGAATCAATCGTTGCACCGCGGTTGTCTTTCAAAATAATTCCGTCCGTATCATTGTTTAATACGGGAAGGTTTAACTCGTAAAGAATTTTCGGTATTACGCGGTGATAATTAATGATTGAAATATCCTTTGTTAAAACCGCATAAGAATTAGGCGGAAGGATTAAATCGATATCGATAGTTGCGGTAGCGGGAGTCGTAAACAAATCGGTAACGCTCCATCCGTTTAAGTTTATTTGCTCGTTCGTGTTATTATAAAGTTCGATCCATTCCGGTTCGCCGCCAGACGGGGTGTACATAATTTCATTTACAACAACCGATTGGGAGTGAACCCCGGGAGCGATTGTTCCGTACAGTTTGTTATTAGTTGTATCTTCATCCTGGGCAAATACTGCGTTAATTAAAAATCCCTTTTCGGATTGAATGTTTTGAATTTGAAAATCGAACTGATAAACATTTGAATCGCCCGCGCTAAGATTAAATGAATTTGTGGTCTCAAGCAGCACGTCGGGAATCGAATCGAGATTTGTATCTTCAAAAAGCTGAATTGTAAAATTGGCAGAGTTCAATCCAACATTCATAATTTCTGCGGAGATTGAAACCGTGTCGTTCTTAAACGGAAACGGGGGTGTGAAGAGAATGTCTGCTGCCTTTATGTCAAAATCTTTCTGTGTTAATGAATTAATTCTGCCGGGCGTAGCTTTATCTGGACTGTTTGAAGTTCCCCAGTTATCCTGATCATTACTGCCTGCATCAACAGAAATTCTTTCGAGAGATTTTCCGCCGCTGCTGCCGCCCCAACCGGGTGAGTAAAGAACGCTGTCGATCAACACTCCGAGCGAATCTGTTAAAACAACTGCATCACCCGTATTATTGAGGGATGGAAGATTGAATTTTATAATTTCCGAAGGCACGTTATAAAAATTTAGTATAGACGAATCTTTTGTCAGCACAATAAAACCGTTTGCGGGAATGAACTTATCTTCGCCGGTAATTGTAACGTTTGTAGATAAATCAGCCACCTTCCATTTTTTAAGATTTAGCGGCGAACCGGTCCTGTTATAAAGTTCAATCCATTCCGGCTCACCCGATGACGGCGCATACATTATTTCGTTCACAACCAGATCATTAAAATTATTGCCCGGGGGGAAAACGGTAAACCCATTAATCATTTTATTGTTTGAAGGATTTTCATCTTCATTAAAAATTACTTTTGAAATAATTTGATAATTCCCCTGCGGAAGTGAATTCATAATTGTATTTACCGTAATTGAATCACCCGGAAATAAATTTGCAGATGATTGTGAAAATATGAGTTCGCCGCTTTCGCCTGTTGAATCAAAATTCGCATCGTTGTAAATCTCAATCGTGTAGCTGCCTGCCGTTTGTGACCCGATGTTTTTTATTGTAGTGAAAATTGTTTCATTCTCGCCTTCAAAAACGGGCTGCGGTAAAAAGTAGAGCGATGCAACTGAAAGATCAAATTGTAAAGGTGTTACGGAGTTTTGGAATCCGGGCGTGCCGTTACTTATTAAACTATTTGCCCAGTTTGTTTGTGAGCTGTCTTTAATCATTTCTATTTTTTCGTCTGAAAAAGACTGGCTGTTATTTGCCGAATAAAAGTATGCTTCGAGAGTATCGTCTGCGGGCGAGAGCAGCCAAACCGGTCGGTCGGATGTGTTTGCCATTCCCGATGAGCCGAAAGAGTTATCGGAGATTTTTACAATCAATGCTCCCGGGGGAATTAAATCGTCATAAATACCCGAGCCGAGCGGATAGTCGCCTTCAAGAATTATTGCAAACGATTGCGGTGGGAGAATTGTACCTTCGCCTGCATCGGTTATGATATCGGGGTTTGCGGTTGAGTATTTAATTTTAAAGCTGTCAATGTCTATACTTTCGGTTTCACTGAAATTATAAAGCTCTATAAACTCATTAGGTCCCGAAGCCGGGTAGAACATAATTTCGCTGAGTATGACGGTAGAGTCAGTCTGCGCAAATTGAATCGAACTGAATAATAAAACAGAGATTAATAAATTCTTTTTCATAATGATTATAATTTCTTGTTTTGGATATATGGAACTCGCATTATAATCATCCGTTTTACCGAAGGCATTCCTTCGGAAGTGTGTAAGTACTTTTTTATGCTCATTTCATCAGCAGAAAATAATGTTATCCCAAAATTAAAAAGTAAATGTAATTTGCTCACTTTTTTTTGCCCGGTGGTTCCTTCTGCATTATAAAATCGAACAGCGGGTCCGGTAGAATCTGCAGCAGCTTTGTAATGAGTACCGTGGGTAATGGAAACTGTATAATTCGTTTTTCCTTTTCTATTCCCTTAATAATTATTTTTGCGGCTTTATCCGCATTTATTATAAACGGCATCGGAAATTTATTTTTATCCGTCATCGGGGTTCTTACATAACCGGGTTTTACTGTTATCACTTTTATATTATACGATTTTAATTCTACCCTCAGACTCTCGAGAAAAATTGTAGCCGCAGCTTTGCTTGCACAGTAGAAACCGCTTCCCGGAAAACCCCGCGCATCGGCAAGACTTGAAACACCCGCAATTATTCCGGCTTTTCTTTTTAACAAATCGGGAAGCAATGCATTAATAAAATTTATAATTCCTATAACATTTGTTTCAAAAACTTCTTTTGCTTTTTCCGTATCGAAATCATTTATGCCCGATTTTACACCAACGCCCGCATTAAGTATTGCAACATCTACCCTGCCGAATTTATTAATTACATCTTGAACAACCGTGTTAACTTTATCTTTATCAGTTACATCGCAGACATAAATTTCCACACCGGAAACCTTACCGGCAATTTCTTTTTTAAGATTGTTTAAAAGCTCTTCCCGCCTTGCAACAAGCGCAAGGGAACAATTCTTTTCGGCAAGCTGAACAGCAAGATTGCGTCCTATTCCGCTGGACGCACCGGTAAGCAGAATTACTTTATTTTCCAAATTCATTACAACCTCACTTTAAAGTTATAGTATTACAAATTAGTTCTTCTTTTTAATAATTGTTTAGGTCGATTAGATCAATTATAAATTAGATAAATCATCCATTGACACTATATGCACTATTTTATTTAATTGGTTTTCTGATTTTACAATAAACTCATCTCTTTTTACCTGTCCCGACTTTTGCGGGAAGAGATGATAAAGGTGAGTTTATAATAAAACCAAGATCCGAAAACCAATTTGTAAATGGTATAGTATAAAAAACATTATTTAATTTAAAGCTCGCATATCGCCGCGTTATGCTTTTAGTAAAAAGGAAGTTATTATACCGAAGGGAATTTAATCAAACAAAGGGAAGTTTTAAACTTTGCAATTTTGAAACAATTGATTATTTTGCAGCAAAAATTATTCCAATGTTAGAAAATAATTTTATTTTTGTAAATAATGTTTTAGTTCGAACGGAAATAGCGGATACACATTTTGTTTGCAATTTGGAAAAATGCAGAGGTGCCTGCTGCACGTTCAAAAGCGAATTCGGCGCTCCTTTAAAGAAAGATGAAATCGGTAAAATTGACGGCGTCATCGAACTAATAAAAAAGTATCTGTCACCCGAACATATTGAGGTGATTGATGGCGGTAAATTTTATGAAGATAAAGACGGCGAGCTTCTGATAAAAAGTGTTGACGGTAAAGCTTGCGTTTTTGTATGTTATGAAAACGGTATTGCCAGGTGTGCTATTGAAAAAGTATATTACCATGGTAAATCGAATTTTAAAAAGCCGATTTCCTGTCACCTCTTCCCGGTAAGGGTGGCTGACTTTGGAGGCGATATATTAAGATATGAAAAAATTGATGAGTGTGCCCCCGCACTTAAAAATGGGTGTGCAAACAAAATAACCGTTGCTGAGTTTTGTGAAGAACCGCTCAGCAGGTTATATGGAAAACAATGGTATTCAAAATTAAAGAAAGTCATCGGAAGGTAGTATGTTAACATTAAGCCAACGTTTATCTCAGCAGCAAAAATTATCACCGCAGCAAATTCAGTATCAGAAACTATTGCAGCTAAACACTCTTGCTCTGGAACAGAGAATTAAAACCGAGCTTGAAATAAACCCTATTCTCGAAGAAGAAATGGAACTCGAACAGGAAGATAAAGACAAAGAAAAAGATGATGAATTTGAAAATGATTCGGATAAGGAGGAGTTTGAACTTGAAGATTACATGAACGATGAAGATTTCGATCATGCAAGAGTGAACAGAAGTAACGATGAAGATATTTTTCAACCCCTGGCGCCTGCCAAAGAAACACTTTACGAGTATTTGTTAGAGCAGCTAAGACTACTGGAACTCGATAATAACCTATATATGCTGGGAGAGGAGATTATTGGTAACCTGGATAACGACGGTTATTTGAAAAGAGATATAGATGAGATATTGGAGGAGCTTGAGCTGTTTGAACATGTTAAAATCGATCCTGCAAAAGCAGAAGAACTTCTCCATAAGATTCAGCACTTCGACCCGATAGGAATTGCATCCAGGAATTTACAGGAATGTTTACTCGTTCAGCTTATGGCAATGAATAATTACGATCCGTACTACCGTTTCCTTGCAAAGGAGATGCTCGAAAAACATTACGATGATTTTACTAAAAGGCGGTTCGATGCCCTGAAGCAGAAGATGAATTTAACGGACGAATCTTTGAAGCGCACTGTTCAGTTAATTCAGAGCTTAAATCCCAAACCCGGTGAAGGAACGCTTGAATCTGTGGAGATGAACCAGATAACACCCGATTTTGTAATTGAAAAAGTTGATGACAATTATATAATTACTCTCAACGACAGAAGCATGCCTTCGGTAACGATAAACAGGCAGTATCTTGAAATGTTCAACTCCAAAAGAAAGAAGGGGAAAAAGAAATCGACAAGGGATAAAGAAACATATAAATTCTTAAGGGAAAAATTCGAATCGGCAAAATGGTTTATTGCATGCATACAGCAGCGGAGAGAAACATTAATGAAAATTATGCAGGCAATTTTGGAAAGGCAGTATGAATTCTTTGAGAAGGGACCCAAATACCTCAGACCGATGATCTATAAAGATATAGCCGAAGCGATAAATATGGATATCTCGACAATCAGCCGCGTGGTGAACGCCAAATATGTTCAAAGCCCGATGGGGATTCACGAACTGAAGTATTTTTTCAGCGAGGGATTATCAACAGATTCGGGTGAAGAAGTTTCGAACAAACATATAAAGGAAAGACTTAAAGAAATCATCGAGGCAGAGGATAAAAAGAAACCATACAGCGATGATAAATTAGCCGAGCTGTTGAACAATGAAGGTATTCATATTGCGAGAAGAACGGTTGCCAAATACAGGGAACAGCTTAGAATTCCAGTTGCCCGGCTCAGGAAAGAATTGTAATGCTCTACGTTTTTGATGTCTTATTAATTATAGTACTGTTTGCTTTGTTCGGATTTTTACATTCATACTTAGCTTCTGAAAAAGTTAAGCAAAGTTTCAAAAAAGCATTTGGCAAACAAATTGCCTTTTACAGGTTGGGCTATAATCTTTTTGCAACAGCTTCGCTCTATATTATTTACGAATTATCCCCCAAGCCGTATATTCGTATTTACGATCTGCCAAATCCGTATGATTTAATCATTCTTATTCCTCAATTTTTAGCATTAGCAGGATTATTTTGGGTATCTCAATATGTTTGTGTAAAAGAATTTTTAGGCTTATCCCAAATAAAAAGATTCTTCGCGGGCAACTACAATTCGGAACTTGACGAAGATTTGACTTTAACTATTGGCGGACCTTACAAATATTTGAGGCATCCGGTTTATTTTTTATTGATAATGTTTTTAATATTCAGACCGACAATGGATTTGTTTTATCTCACTTTTCTTCTTTGTATAATAGCTTATTTTTATATAGGTGCTTATTTAGAAGAAAAGAAAATGATGAAACGATTTGGAAAAAGATACATCAAATATAAAGCAAGCGTTCCTATGATATTCCCGGTTAATTTTTTGAAACCATACAAGCCGGATAATTTATCGGAAGCTTAAATAGAATCAAGAAGGAAAACAAATGAATATGGATATCAGATCAACAACAATAATAGGCATTGTGCATAACGGTGTTGCTGCATTGGGCGGCGATGGTCAGGTTACGCTTGGTAATACGATTATGAAACACAATGCACTGAAAATAAGAAAATTAGCCGACGGTAAAGTGTTGTGTGGATTTGCAGGCGGTTCGGCAGATGCATTTACTTTGATGGAAAGATTTGAAGATAAGCTGGAACAGTACAGGGGAAATGTTAGTCGTGCGGCTGTTGAACTTGCCAAAGAATGGAGAACCGATAAATTTTTACGACGGCTCGAGGCAATGCTTGCGGTTATTGCAAAAGATACCGCGCTTGTTGTTTCCGGCAATGGCGATGTGATAGAGCCGGATGATAAAATAGTTGCAATCGGTTCAGGAGGTATGTATGCTCTTGCCGCGGCAAAGATGCTTAAAAAGCACAGCAAGCTGGATGCGAAACAATTGATTGAAGAAGCATTAAAAACAGCATCGGAAATTTGTATTTATACAAATGATAAAATTAATGTAGAAGTTATTGATTAAGGAGAGTGATTTTTTATGGCTGATAGCATTATGAAGGAATTAACACCAACTAAAATAGTTGCAGAACTCGATAAGTATATTATCGGGCAAACGGAAGCCAAACGCGCAGTTGCTATTGCGCTGCGTAACAGATGGCGCAGGCAGCAGGTGGAGGATTATCTCCGGGAGGAAATACTTCCGAATAATATTATTCTTATCGGGCCAACCGGGGTTGGTAAAACCGAGATTTCGAGACGGCTGGCAAAATTGTCCGGTGCGCCTTTCATAAAAGTTGAAGCTTCAAAGTTTACCGAAGTGGGTTATGTGGGAAGAGATGTTGAATCGATGATAAGAGATCTTACAGACTTTGCGGTTAATATGGTCAAAGCTGAAAAAACAAAAGAAGTTCAGCAAAAAGCACAGGACTTAGCAGATGAAAGGATCCTCGATATTTTGATTCCCCCTATAAGAAAACCACAAACGCCAATACGTCAGATTCAACCCCAGCCGGGTCCGGGTGCAAACGCCGGTTTTCAGCAGCCGCAGGATGCTGCTGCTTCGGAAGAGTTTCAGAATCAGAAAACGCGCGAATGGATGAAGCACAAATTGAAAAACGGCGAGATGGATGAGAAGATAATCGAATTCGACTCGCATGCCCAACCTGCTGTAGGAATGCAGGTGTTCGGTCCCATGGGATTGGATGATATGGGAATAAATATACAAGAAATAATGGGTAACCTGATTCCGAAAAAAAGAAAGAAAAGAAAATCTACTATTGCCGAAGCAAGAATAATAATGGCACAGGAAGAAGCACAAAAACTAATTGATATGGATGCTGTGCAGAGAGAAGCGATTAAGCGGGTTGAAAATTCAGGAATAGTGTTTATTGATGAGATCGATAAAGTTGCAGGCAGCAGCGGAAAAGGTCAGGGTCCCGATGTATCACGCGAAGGTGTTCAGCGCGATCTTCTTCCGATTGTCGAAGGAACGAACGTTAATACAAAGTACGGTATCGTTAAAACAGATCATATATTGTTTATTGCTTCGGGTGCGTTTCATGTTTCCAAACCTTCAGACCTGATACCGGAACTTCAGGGAAGATTTCCGATAAGGGTCGAACTTAAAAGTCTTACGGAAAAGGACTTTGTTCAAATATTAACCACACCGCAGAATGCGCTGCTGAAACAATATAGCGCATTACTTGAAACCGAAGGTGTGAAGTTAAAGTTCAAAAAGGACGGAATAAGAGAGATTGCAAAAATTGCTACCGAGGTTAACGATGCAGTAGAAAATATCGGTGCAAGAAGATTGCATACAATTCTTACTACCCTGCTCGATGAAATACTCTTCGATGTTCCCGATAAAATCCCGACTGAAAAAGTCGAGATAAGTTCTGCGTTTGTTAAGGAGAAATTAGACGCAATTGTAAAAGACAGGGATTTAAGTAAGTTTATTCTTTAAATATATTCCACTTGAAATTAAGAGACACGGGATTCAGGTTCTGTGTCTCACTTCTCATAAAGACCAATCAATTTAAACATCTTAATTTTCTGCTAATGAACACTCTTGTAAGAGTTACTAATTTAATGATAAAAGGTAAATGCCTTTTTATAGGTCTCAAGTTGACCGTTAGCTTTGGTAAACCGTTAAAACGGTCAAATTTTAAGTGGGTTTTCCCATTAACACCGGGATTAAGTCTGCGTTGTACAAGTCTGATTCGGCTTCATTACATTACGCCGCAATTGCGGCGTAGCTGAAAGCGAAGCCGAATTGTCGGAATGAAGAATCTCAACTTCACAAAATTTGAAACTCTTCTTCCGATAAATCGGAATTAGAGTGACAAAAAATAATTCTGCAACAGACTCTTAATCCCGGAGTTAATGAAACGAAAACCCTAATTACTAACTGTTTTAACAGTTTAATATTTTACGCTGTCAACCCGAGTTAAATTTAATAAGTTAATCATTCTCTTTAGACTCTATTCTACATATTTTTATAAAAATGTGGATCGGTATTCCACAGATTCTTGAAAATTTATGGAATCCAAAAAAAAATCTTTACCCATTTTAATAATTAATGGTATTTTTCTTCATCGTATTTAATTGTCTTGATTTCCAATTGCTCATTCCCTTCTTAATTTCCACACTTCAAATTCATATATTTGACAAATAAATCTGAAACAATTTTTCCTTTTAAATTGCATAAGAATAAAAAACTTATCGTAAAATTTCTTTTGGTAGTAATTGCTGCGCTTATCCTGTTGCTTTTTCCGGGTTTGAGGCGAGGAACGGATAAAACCGTTGAGAATGTTTATTCCATAATTGCCGGTGAAAGACAGCCCGATACAAATATTGTAATTATACATATCTCGGCTTCAGATTTAGAAAGTATCGGTCCGTGGCCCATCAAACGAAGTTATTATGCATTACTGATAAAAAATCTCACGGCACAGAATGTTAAAAAAATCGGTTTGGAAGTATTTCTCAGCTCACGAATGGTTACGCAGTCGATTTATGATAAGTTATTGAAAAATGAAATTGAGCGTTCGGGAAAGGTTGTATTAAGTTCTTTAGCCGGGAGAATAACAAAGGCAAACAATAAATTTTATACTGATTCATTAAGCTATCCGAGTCCGAAGTTATTGAATAAAGATTTTTTAACCGGTCATCTTAACTATTTAAAGAATAACGGAATTGAAATCCCGCTTGTAATTGATAATCATGGTCTGTTGGAAAAAGCATTTTCCTATCAGCTTTACGGCAAAGAAAGCGGTTCCCCGGTTATAATGCTTAACTTTATATCATCATGGAATAAATTCAGGCATTACAGCTTGCTCGAGTATTTTCAATTAGTGCGGGAGAATAGCACAGAACTAAAAAGCTTTAAAGATAAAACAATTATTATCGGCATCAGCGATTCTCAAATAGCGTCGACTATAGAAACTGCGTATGATAATGATCTGCCCGGGGTTGCATTGCATGCCTTCGCACTTGATAACCTTTTAAATGCAAGATGGCTTAAAACAAATTATTACCTGCTTTCCGGTATTTTGTTTTTGCTCTTTCTTTTAGGATTAATTTTATTCCAGCCAAAAATAAAAGCAAATAATTACTATATATACTTATTTACTTTTGGTGGTTTTCTCATCGTGACATTTATTTTGTCCATAGTATTTAATTACAAATTAGCCCTCTCATTTTTTATCTTCCCCTATCTTTTTGTAATTACAGCCGATGCGGTTTATTTCGTTCTCGAAAAGCAAAACATATTAAAGGGAGCTTTGGATGAGAGCGAAGTGTTAAAAAAATTACTCGAGGTAAAAGAGTCTGAGTTAAACAGGTTACAAAGAGAGCTGGACGTTACCGGTGAACGAGGTTCGGAAACATTAGTTGAACAAATAAGATCGCTCAAAAATGATATTGAAAAATTAAGAGATGACGAGGAAGATAAAACCAAAGCTGAATTCCCGGCTGGCGAAAGCATTAAAGAATTTCACGGGATTATTTACCGTTCGAAAGTGATGAACAGTGTTGTTGAACTGATTAAAAAAGCAGCCCCTGTTAATGCTACGGTTTTAATTGTAGGGGAAAGCGGTACCGGGAAAGAGCTTGTAGCAAAGGCAATTCATCGTTTGAGCGAAAGAAAAAACAATAATTTTGTTGCTGTAAACTGTGCTGCCTTAACCGAAACATTACTTGAGAGCGAATTGTTCGGATATGTTAAAGGCGCCTTTACGGGTGCGTCATCCGATAAGATGGGAAGGTTTGAAGCTGCGGATAAAGGCACTATCTTTTTGGACGAGATAGGTGAAACATCCGATAATTTTCAGGCGAAGCTGTTGAGAGTTCTTCAGTCGGGAGAGATAGAAAAAGTCGGTTCGCCCAAACAGTTTAATGTGGATGTGAGAGTTGTAGCCGCTACAAATAAAGAGCTTGAATTCGCCGTTAACGAGAAGAGATTCAGGGAAGACCTTTATTACAGGTTAAACGTTGTTAAGATTGAGCTGCCGCCGCTACGGGAAAGGAAAGAAGATATCGAAGTGCTTACCGCTCATTTCCTTTCTGAAGAGAAACCGGGAATGAGTTTATCAAAATCGGCGCTCGGTGCTTTGCTCGATTATAATTGGAAAGGAAACGTGAGAGAACTCGAATCGGTGATAAAAAGAGCGGTGATCTTTGCGGAAGCAGAAGGAAGAGATATTATAAAGATTACCGATTTACCGAAAGAGATTGTGAAGAAGAGCAAATATAATTTTGAAGACCTTGTGCTGGAATCTTTAAGAGCAAAAAAGTTCTCCCATTCATCTATTACCGAAACCGCTAAAGAACTTGGTGATGTGAACAGAACAATGGTCGCTGAACATTTCAGGGGAGCGGTATTTAAAACTCTGTACGAAAATAATTTTGATATTGAAAAGACCGTTATATTGATATCGGATACCGACGACAACGATGTGAATGAAAGGGTAAATAATAAGATAAGAACATTCTTAAACAATATTGAGAATGATATTTCCAGTTCCGGAATAAAGGAATTTGAATTGGCAAAAAGTAAATTTTCATCTAAATACAAAAATCTGCCGGTAAAATTTCATCATTATCTCGATGAAGTTATTAAATGGAAATTAAGTTAGAGCGTTTTAAAAGTAACCCCGACAGATAAAATCTTGTCTTAATTAAGAAAATTCATGGAGATAGAAATGTTTCGTAACAAAATTATTCTGATAATTCTAATCGGTCTATTTGTACTTCCCATGCAGAAATTATTTGCACAGGATTCTACAAAAACTAAAAAAGGAAAGTGGGAATGGGGATGGGATATTAAGGAATTCGGAGAGTGGATTCATTGGGGTAAAAAAATGCCGACGATCTCGCTTAATTACGGGTTTACCGATATCGAACATAAAAAAATTACTGATCCGTTTGCTGCTGCAAATCTTATTGAGCTTAAGCTCGGGCACACTACCAGGAAAACTAATCGTTATGCAGAGAACATATTGAAATATGATTTCCGTTATTTGTACATCGGCAAAATATCTTCCGGTTTAACCGGAGGTTCGATAGGTCAGAACCAGTTAGGAACAAATACCTGGCGTTTTGGAATTGCCAGGTCGAGCGGGTACGGTTATAAAGCTGGAAACGCTGCTGTTATTTTGTATTACACGTATTCATTTGATTGGAGCCGGGTTGATTTTAATAATCCTGTAACAGATCCCCAGGTTCAAAATACAATTAACCGTTTTGACGATTCATTCCGTTTCGGGTCAAGCAGTGAAGGGGGGATAAGAATTGTTGCAACATCATTAATTACATTAGATGCAGGTTATGAGCGTTCCATAATTTTTGAAAGACATCTGTTCTGGAAATGGGCTGGCAGCGCCTTGATTGAAGCCGTTTCGCAGGGGCTGCTTGACAGCTTCATACAAGAAATCTTTAAATCATCCCCTGCTGCGGGTCCCGTTGTTAACTTTCTTCTGAAAAATGCACTTAGTTACGGCTTGTATGAATTAAGACAGGAAAAGATGAACTGGCCCTTTGCGAGCGCACCGCCACTTTCATTTGACAGCTTTAAATTCGGTGCTACTTTTACGTTTTAGTGTGGAGTCTCGCTTGATTAGATACCGTCACGGAGTGGTCCGTGAAGGGCAGTGAAAATTGTAGCACGAAGCACCGGCTTCGTGAGCAATGCAAATAAAAGAAGTGTTGTTTAAAGATGACATCTTTTTTTGATTGCACATCACTTGCCGTCTGCTTAAGCAGACGGTTAAGATAACAGCAGGAAAACAAAAATGGCTTTAGCCACATATAGCAGCGCTTAAAGGGGCTAAAGCCCGGTGAGTGTGGGTAGTGATATTACAATCCGTTCGCTGAAGCGAACGGGAATCGATATGAAACAAAAACTTCTAGAATCAAAGATCGTTAACCAGTGTTCGTAAATCAAAAAATCGTCAGCCGTCACGGAGTGGTCCGTGAAGGGCAGTGAAAATTGTAGCACGAGCACCGGCTTCGTAACTAACAAGTATAAAAGAAAAGCGTTATTAAAGATGACATCTTTCTGAAAGATGTCATCTTTTTAATCTGTGCTGTGCTATAAATTTCTAAGTGAAATATTATTTGTAAGAATGCAGCACTTTCATATAATTTGCTCTTTCAAACTTACCGGGGTCTGAAACGTTTTTGTAGCTCATACTTCCTCTCATCTGGTCGAGCGATTCGTATTCATTCTCTTCCATCCATTTCTTAATATTTATAATCACATCCGCAATGTGACCGATACCGAATTTGATAAGACTCGAAAGCATTTGCGTAACCTTAGCACCAGCCATTGTCATTTTAATCACATCTTCGGCAGTATAAACGCCGGTAGTTGCTGCGAGGTCGGCTTCGGTTCTGCCGTACAGAATAGCAATCCAGCGTAAAGGCAATCGCATTTCCATCGGGGTGCTCAAAATTATGTCCGGTTCGATTTCCAGCTTCTCCAGATCAATATCCGGCTGGTAAAACCTGTTGAACATAACCAATCCGTTCGCTCCTGCATTGCTGAATTCATTTGCCATGTGCGCAGTTGAGCTGAAGAACGGATGCATCTTTACTGCAATAGGAATTTTAATTTCTTTCCTTACGTTTTTAACAATATCCACATAGACATCTTCAATCTCATGGCTTTTTTTATTAAGCCCCGTTGCCAACAGATAAATGTTGAGTTCCAATCCATCGGCTCCGGCTTTCTCAATTTGTTTCGCATAATCAATCCAGCCGCCCATGGATTTACCGTTAAGACTTGCGAATACGGGAATATCAACCGCATCTTTCGCTTTGCGGATATGTTCAAGGTATTCGTCCGGTCCACATCTGAAATCGAAGGCATCGGGCAGGTAAGATGTCGATTCTGCATGGCTTTCGGAAGAAACGGATGTATGATAATTTAATTCGAGTTCCTCATGTTCAATCTGTTCCTCGAACAAAGAATAAAGCACAACTGCTCCCGCACCGGCATCTTCCATTTGTTTGATGTTGGATATTTCTGCCGTAAGCGGTCCCGCCGATGGAACTATCGGGGACTTAAGATCTAAACCCAAATATTTTGTTGAGATGTTCATCATTAAACCTTTGTTGTTATTTCCAATTTTCTTTAATTATCCTTCTTAGCCGAATCGAAAGGTTTAGCCAATCTTTCATATTCTTTCCATGTTTGGTTAACATCATTCTGCGCTTCTTTAATTAATTTTTTTGCCAATTCCGGATGAGTCTTGGTAAGCATTTTATACCTGGTTTCAGCATAAGCGAAATCCGTTAGCGGAATTTTAATTCCTTTCGAATCAAGCTTCAGGGGATTCTTTCCTTCTTTGCTCCATTCCGGGTTGTAGCGGTACAGGGGCCAGTAGCCGGAATCTACCGCTGCCTTTTGCTGGCGCATACCGTAAGCCATATTTATACCGTGTGCAATACACTGACTGTATGCAATAATAATAGAGGGGCCGTTGTATGCTTCTGCTTCGAGGATAGCCCTGAGCGTATGAGTATCGTTTGCACCCATAGCTATTTTTGCCACGTACACATTTCCATAAGCCATCGCCATCATTCCGAGGTCTTTCTTTTTAATCGGTTTACCGGCAGCGGCAAATTTAGCAACTGCGGCTCTCGGTGTAGCTTTAGAACACTGCCCGCCAGTATTTGAATAAACTTCGGTATCCAGCACAAGAACATTTACATCGCTGCCGGAAGCCAGAACATGATCTAATCCGCCGTAACCTATATCGTAAGCCCATCCATCACCGCCCATTATCCATACGGATTTTTTAATAAGATAATCGGATAAGCTTAACAGGTTTTTAATATCTGAGGTCTTTCCGTTTGCACCGGTTTTGAGCAATTCGTTCAGCTTATCGTTAAGCGCACGTACTCTTTCCCTCTGTTCGTAAATACCTGCTTCGTCACTCTGGTCTGCGTTAATTAGCGCATCAACAAGCTCGTTACCAATATCGGATGAAAGTTTTTTAAGCAATTCTTTTGCCTGTACATTGTGTTTATTAATTGCCAGACGGAAACCGTAGCCGAATTCGGCATTATCTTCAAATAATGAATTAGACCATGCAGGTCCTCTTCCTTCTTTATTAACAGCCCACGGGGTAGTGGGTAAGTTTCCGCCGTAAATTGAAGAGCATCCGGTTGCATTAGCAATAATAGCCCTGTCGCCGAATAGCTGACTAACTAACTTAACGTAGGGTGTTTCGCCGCAACCCGCGCAGGCGCCGGAAAATTCGAATAACGGTTCAAGATACTGAGAATCTTTTACCTTTGTTACGTTTATTTTGGTTCTATCCAGTTCTGGCAGGGTTAAAAAGAAGTTCCAGTTCTCTCTTTCTTTTTCCCTTAAAGGCATCTGCTCTTCCATGTTGATTGCTTTCAGACGTGTCTCCTGTTTGTTTTTTACCGGGCAAACATCAACGCATACATAGCAGCCGGTGCAATCCTCTACTGCAACCTGTAAAGAGTAGAACATTCCTTCGCCGTAATCTTTAGCTTTGTATTTAGTGTACTTAAATGTTTCCGGGGCATTCGCAAGTTCTTTTTCCTCATAAACTTTTGCCCTGATTGTTGCATGCGGACAAACTATAACGCACTTGTTACACTGAATACAGATATCAGGATCCCACACAGGAACTTCCAAAGCAATATTCCTCTTTTCCCATTTGGTTGTTGCCAGCGGGTATGTTCCGTCTGCAGGGAATTTACTAACCGGAATCAGGTCGCCTTCGCCTGCTATAATCTTTCCCGTAACTTCCCTAATGAACCGAGGAGCGGAATCGGGAACCGGAAATTCTATCTGGTATTTGCTCGTTATTTTCCCCGGTATTTCTACCTCGTGAAGATTATCGATAGTCTGATCTACAGCATCAAAATTCATCTGAACTATCTTATCGCCTTTTGCGCCGTATGTTTTCTTTATCGAATCCTTTATCATCTTAATTGCTTCTTCTTTTGGGAAGATATTGGAAATAGCGAAGAAACACGTTTGCATGATTGTATTTATTCTTACGCCCATTCCCGTTTCGCCGGCAACTTTATATGCATCTATTATATAAAACTTCATCTTCTTTTCGATCAAATCTTTCTGTGCATTTGTCGGCAGCGAATCCCAAGCATCTTCTTTTGGTACTTTTGTATTTAGCAGGAATGTTGCGCCTTCAACTGCGTCTTTCAAAATGTTCATCTTTTCGGAAAACACCTGCTGATGACAGGCAATAAAATTAGCTTTGCTTATAAGGTATGTAGATTTTATTTCTTTCGGTCCGAACCTTAAATGTGAAATTGTTATCGAGCCGGATTTTTTAGAATCATAAACAAAATAACCCTGGGCATGATTATCAGTGCCTTCACCTATTATTTTGATTGAATTTTTATTCGCTCCCACGGTGCCGTCGGCACCAAGCCCGTAAAACATTCCTCTGAAAGTTTCTTCCTTTTCGATAGAGAAATCCGGATCGAAATCCAAGCTGGAATTTGTAACATCATCAATTATTCCGATTGTAAAATGAGCTTTCGGCTTATCTTCATTCAAATTCTCATACACTGCTTTAACCATAGCGGGAGTGAATTCTTTAGAGGATAATCCGTATCTACCTCCGACAACTTTCGGGAAAGTAAATTTCAATTCGCCGTTCATATACTTTTCAGAAATTGCATCAATAACATCCAGGTATAGCGGTTCACCGGGTGAACCCGCTTCTTTAGTTCTATCTAAAACAGCAATAGACTTGGTTGTTTCGGGTAAAGCATTAATAAAATGTTCGATAGAAAAAGGTCTGTACAATCTAACTTTTATCAATCCTACCTTCTCACCTTTGCCTGTGAGGTATTCAACCGTTTCTTCGGCAGTCATTGCCCCCGAACCCATTATAATTATAATTCTTTCTGCATCGGGCGCACCCACATAATCGAACAGATGATATTTTCTTCCGACAAGCCCTGCAAATTTATCCATCTGTTTCTGAACGATATCGGCACATTTCTGATAGTAAGGATTAACCGTTTCTCTTCCCTGGAAAAAAACATCGGGGTTTTGGGCAGTGCCCCTCAGAAAAGGATTATCCGGATTTAAAGCTCTTGCCCTATGCTCTCTAACAAGATCGTCATCAATCATTGCCTTCATATCATCAAGAGTTAACTCTTCAATTTTCATAACTTCGTGCGAAGTTCTGAAGCCGTCGAAGAAATGAAGGAAAGGTACTCTCGATTCAAGTGTTGCGGCTTGTGCAATAAGTGCAAAGTCCATTACTTCCTGTGCATTGCTCGAAGGTATTAAAGCAAAACCTGTTACACGTGTAGCCATTACATCGGAATGGTCTCCGAAAATTGATAATGCCTGGGTAGCTATAGACCTTGCTGCAACGTGAAATACAGTTGAGGTAAGTTCACCGGCAATCTTAAACATATTCGGTATCATTAACAGTAATCCCTGCGAAGCAGTAAATGTAGTGGTTAATGCGCCGGATTGAAGCGCTCCGTGTACACTTCCCGAAGCGCCACCTTCACTTTGAAGTTCGCTTACGGAAGGAATCGTTCCCCAAATATTTCTTTTACCTACAGCAGACCATGCGTCACACCACTCGCCCATATTAGAAGAAGGTGTGATCGGATAAATTGCTATTATTTCGTTTGTATGAAAAGCAGTGTAAGCGGCTGCTTCGTTTCCATCTATTGTTACTTTTTTTCTCTTCATTTTTAATCCATAAGTTTTTAGAATGAAATAGTCGGAGAATATCCGGCTTTGGAATTTCCAACAATTGTACCATCGTTAAAAATTGCGTTTATTAATTATTTTTATAACCTTTCCAATAAGAGTTGTCGATTTCAAAAAATTATTTATGCTGAATTCCCAATATTAAGAATAGTTTATCATTAAAGAAATGAAAATTTATATAACACCGGCGATTATATTGATTGAATATTTTGCTTAGCACATTAAAATATTATCTAACAGGAAAGAAAATTTGAAATTAAAATATTTACTATATTATGTAATAGATTATAATTTATGAAGCATCACGCAAGTTTAAATAATTCATTTACATAGCGCAGCGAAGCTGCAAACAAAAATGAATATAGAGCTACGAATGTATCCCTTTGGGAAAGGAACACCGATTAACAATTTTAGAAGTAAAAAAAATCTTAAATCAAAAATCGTTAATTCCTGCCGGGCGGCAGACTGGCTTATTCGATATTCAATGCGGTCTATAAAAAGTTTGTTCAAAAAACATCCGGCATCTGCCGGATTATAGGATAATAGTATAACAGGAGGTGTAATGGAAACTGCCGGATTGCAAAATCAGGGACCTGCATATCAACCGATGTCTATCGGGGATTGGATAATCACATTTATCATCACTTATATTCCGCTTATCGGATTTATCATGCTGTTTGTTTGGGCTTTTGGAGACGGAACTCATCCAAGTAAAAAAACCTGGGCACAAGCATCTTTACTAATGATGGTAATTATTATTGTACTTATGATTATCTTCTTCGGCATATTGGCAAGTATTTTAGGAAGTTTTGTTGGCGGATTGCAGCAATCGGTTTAACCGGACTATAATTTTTACTTCATTTCATATATTTATAATTTCTTGTTTTGGTCATATGGAACTCGCATTATAATCATTGACTTTGCCGAAGGCATTCCTTCGGAACGGACCTTCGGAAGTGTGTAAATAGATTTTTCATGTTCGTTTCATAACTTTTTTTATGGAACATCAGGGAGTGTGAAGCATTATATCGTTTTTATATTGAAATAATTAGTGTGGCATATTATAATCAGGAGAAACAATGGAAGAAACTATTAAAGAAATACAATCTATTGTAGCAGCGTATGGATTAACAGTACTTGGTGCAATTGCAACGCTTGTTATTGGTATATGGATTTCTAAATGGCTGGCAAAAGTATCGGGAAAGGTGCTTGATAAACGTAATGTTGACCCTACTCTTTCAAAATTTACAGTCAGGCTTGTAAAGATTACATTAATTACTTTTGTAATTATTTCGGCTATTAGCCAGGTTGGTATTGAGACAACCTCATTCGTTGCTGTTATTGGCGCTGCAGGTTTGGCAATTGGTTTTGCGCTGCAAGGTTCGCTTTCAAACTTTGCTTCCGGTGTGATGTTGATAATCTTTAAACCAATTAAAGTTGGAGATTACATAGAAGGCGGCAAAGCTGCCGGTTCAGTTGAATCAATCGGCATATTTGTTACAACTCTTGTAACACCGGATAACAAAGTTATCTATATTCCTAACGCTACTTTAACAGGCAGTAACATTACTAATTACTCAGTAAAAGATACTCGCCGTGTTGATATGGTTTTTGGTATTGGTAACGGTGATGATATTGATAAGGCGAAAAATGTTATTAAATCAATTCTTGACAATGATTCACGCATTCTTAAAGATCCTGCACCGCTAATTGCAGTTTCGGAGTTAGCTGGCAGCAGAGTGAACTTTAATGTTCGCCCCTGGGTAAACAGCGCCGATTACGGGAGAGTTTACTCCGATGTAACAGAGCAGATCAAAAAGAAATTTGATGAACAGAATATTTAAATCCCATTCCCGCAAAGAGATATTCATATGTTTCAAAATCAATAATTAAATAAGAATATTTAAATGGAAAACCGTCAACCTTATTCAGCTATACTCTTAATCCATTGCGAAGACAGACGAGGTATTATCGCATCTGTTACTGATTTTGTACACGAACACGAAGGCAACATTATTTATTTGGATCAATACGTTGATGCTGAAGAGAACATCTTTTATATGAGAGTTGAATGGGAGCTTGAAAATTTTGTTATCTCAACCGACAAAATAGATACTCTTTTTAAAGAAGGAATTGCAAAAAAATTCAAGATGAATTACAATCTTTATTTTTCAAATGAAAGATTGAGGATGGCGGTTTTTGTTTCTAAGCTGCCGCATTGTTTATATGATATTCTTTCACGATGCCAACCGGGTGAATGGGCTGTGGAAATCCCTCTAATTACAATAGTGCCATTTGGCACCTGACATCTTTTTTATTGAAGAAAAGCTGCCAGAAGTAAGTCGATAGATGTACATCCCGCTTGCATAGCTGCTGCCGTTAAATTGTACTTCTTTGTAACCTGCTTCCTGTTCTTTATCTATCAATGTTGCTACTTCACTTCCCAAAATATCATAAACCTTAAGTGTTACTTTGCTGTCTGCCGGAAGCTGGTATTGTATCGTTGTGGTTGGGTTAAACGGATTGGGGAAGTTCTGCTCTAACTTAAATTCATTTGGCGGTGTGTAGTTGAATATAAATTGTTTTGTTAGATAGATACTGCTGTTGTCTGCAATTAAGAACTCTACTGTGTCTTTCTTATTTACCGGTGCATTCCTGTTTATGTCAAATGTAAAACTTGCTTCTGCTTCATTGTTTGATTCTATTAAATCGATGGATAGATTTTCGCTGTGAAAGCTTAGTGATGATGACTTCTTTAACAGGCTTACTTCAACATTTTCTGCGGAATTTATTTCCGAGATGTTTGAAAGTGTTAAAACTATCTCATTTCCCTTAGTACCGGGCTGCACATCGTAAATCGTTTGCGAGAATATTGTCCCGACTGTTATTAGTGTTATCAGTAATATTTTTTTCATTATTTTATTCCTTCTTTCATAGAACGCTGATTAAACAGATCGAACAGATTTACGCTGATCTTTATAATTGTTCCG
>BDSV01000032.1 GCA_002898075.1 bacterium BMS3Abin03 | reverse complement strand
CTTCAGGAATGGAGAATGTTCCCATTTTTATCAGGATTAAAAGAACAGACCGGTTATTTGATTTTTACTTCTTTGCATTTACCGCTTTTTAGTCTTTTATTTTGGGGACTTTTAGGTGATCAAAGTGCGGCTGCAAACCTGATTTTAGGATTAGACATATTTTTTATTATTCATCTCGGACTTCATTTACTCCTGATAAAACACAAGAACAATCAATTCGGGAATTTCTTTTCGTGGGGACTAATTATACTCACCGGATTTTTTGGACTTTTAGACCTTGTAACTGGTTTCTAGAAAAAAAGGTTGATAGACAATCAAAGGAATCCATTTAACGGGAAAGGAAAACCCGGTCAACTAAAATATAATTTAGCCGGATAATGGTCGGGAAGAATTAGCAGGGAACATATCGCGGCAAGCCGCAATATTAAAGTAAAAAGATAAAAGATTTTTTTTCTTCAATTGATTGAATTTAAAATAATAATTGGATGGATCTTAGTTTATACTCTTTGATTACCTTTGCAGCGCATCAACATCTTTCAATCCATTCCCTGTAATCAGCAAAAGAATTTTTCCGGATGACTTAAGTTTATCTTCCGTAATTAATTTTTTATAGGCGGCATAAACGGATGCGCTCGAGGGCTCGCACAAAATTCCGGTTTGTTTTATAAATTCTTTTTGTGCCGATAATATTTCTTCATCGGTTACTGCAATTGCAAAACCGCCGCTTTCTTTTACGGCATTCGCAGCCATGTAAAGATTGCGCGGCGCACCTGCGGAAATGCTGTCTGCTATTGTGTTTGCGGGTTTGTACTCAAACGTTCCGGTATTTAAATATCTTACCAAAGCATCACTGCCGGCGGATTGAACTGCAATTAACTTTGGTAACTTATCAATCCAGCCAAGTAATAGTAACTCTTTAAATCCTTTATAAACTCCCGATAAAATTACACCGTCGCCAACGGGTACAAAAATATAACCGGGAATATTTCCTTTAGTAGAAATAAAAATATCGTACGCGGCAGACTTCTTCCCTTCTATGGTTAAAGGATTGTATGCCGTGTTCCTGTTGTACCAATTATTTTTTTTCGATTCTTCCAAGCATAAATCGAACGCCATATCGTAATCGCCGTTAACAACTTCTAACTTTGCGCCGTAAGCTTCAATTTGTATACGCTTAGCAGGGGGAATATTTTGCGGAACGTAAATGCGCGAATTTAATCCGAGCCGTGCACAAATACCTGCAAGCGATGAACCCGCATTACCTGTTGAAGCTGCTGCAACTTCGCTGATTCCCATCTCTATTGCCTTTAACACAACAAGCGAAGTTGCCCTGTCTTTATACGAAAGAGTGGGATTACGTGTATCATCCAACAGCCACAAATCCCTTTCATCCATTTTATACTTTAATAGTTGATCAGAAGGAAGTGCAAGTTTAACCAGCCGGTCGAAATCAAAGCTGTTAAAATTAAGAGGCCATAAATCGGGATAAAGCCAGAACTTACCCGGGTTCATCCGTAAAAAATCGTTTCTGTTAAGAACCTTTTTCAAACCTTCGTAATCGTATACAACTTCCAACACACCTTCAAGCGGTCTGTTCTTTTCCGCCTTGCCGCATTTGGGACAAAGATAAATAAACTCACTCTCAATTTTACCCGGGGAATATTCTTCTTTGCAGTTGAAGCATCTGTAAATGTAATTGTTCATATAATTAAATTTTCAATTTATCTGCCGGACTTTTAATTTTATTGATTGAATAGGAAGAAACGTGCGTATAAATTTGAGTGGTTTCGAGGCGTTTGTGACCTAACAATTCCTGAATATAGCGAATATCTGTTCCTTCATCGAGAAGATGGGTAGCGAAACTGTGGCGTAACGTATGAACTGTTGCCTTCTTCTTTATTCCGGCTTTTTTCAATGCGCTTTTGAAAACAGATTGAACGCTTTTAGGACTATACTTGCCTCCATTCTGCCCTTCTATCAAATAATTATTAGGTTTGTAAATTTTGTAGTATTCCCTTAACAATTCCAGTACATTATCTGAAAGCATTACATATCTATCCTTTTTACCTTTCCCGGATTTTATATGAATCCGCATAGCTTCAGAATCTATATCGCCGATTCGCAATTCCAACAATTCATTTAATCTTAAACCTGACGAATAAATCAACAGTAAGATTGTTTTATGCTTTATGTTTTTCGTTACTTTAAGTATCTTCGAAATATCATTTATTGACAAAACCGAGGGCAGTGTAGCGGGTTTTCGAAATTTTATATCTAATGCCCTGGGAATTGGTTTGTTTAACACTTTCGAATAAAGATAACTTATACTCGCAACTACATGTTTCATTGATGAATACGAGTAGTTTCTTTTGGTTTTACAGTAGTATAAATAATTTTGTATATCCGAATCGTCAATTTTTGTTTTTTTTAATTTTGTAAGATATTCCAAAAATAATTTAATAGTAGAAAAATACGTTTTCTGAGTTTGTTCCGAATAATTTTCAATTGCAATTTGTTTTTGAAACTTATTTAATAATTCTTGTTTTCTCATACATTTAATGATATTTTGCGTGATAAACGAACAACAAATTAACATATATTCCCGATAAACGCAATTACGTTTATTGGGAATGTTGGCAACCATAATAAGTAAGACAACCAAGTAGCATATAAATTAGGAGATTATGGCGGATTATGAAAGACTCAAACATATTGAATTAAAAAAAATAATGTATGGTCATCCAGGTAGAT
>BDSV01000031.1 GCA_002898075.1 bacterium BMS3Abin03 | reverse complement strand
CTTTTCTAAATAAATTATTCTCCTTCTTACTTTTTCCTTATAATATTTTCAATTTTCTTGCCAAGTTTTATCACATATCTCAACATCTAATTTACAATTTTCCATTATTTATTAGCTCAAAATCCCTTTCCCCCAAATTATACCTCTTCATAAAATATTCTTTATTGAACTTCACCCCAATCTCACTTAGCAGTTTATCTCTTTCCGCACTCTCTTCAATAATAGCTTCTTTCTTATTCAGCTTAACTCTTGGCAGGTGAATATCACCATAATTTATCTTTACATAATACTCAAGCAAAGTGTTCAGTGCCCGTTCAACTAACTTCTTATCGCTCACACCAAGATAAGAAAGCATTTCTCTGTGTATCTCACTTGCCTTATAAGAACCAACCTTCTCAATCTCAGTAGTTAGCGTAACGGTTAAAACCGCTTTACTTATCTCTTTGTTGTGGAAGCTTACAAGTCTTTCGTACAACTGCCCTATATCATACTTCGGCGATTCCTTTATTTCAATAGTCAATCCATCCTCAAATATCGTAATGTTATCTTCTATCATTTGCTTCAACTGCTCAAGGAATTCATCCTTTTGTACTTCAGTAAAAGTATTCGGGTATCGTTCCATTAGATACTGTATTGGTTCAGCGGGATTTTAGAAAAACCAGAAAATAAAAAACCCGAAAACTATTCATTTTCGGGCTTTTTTTGTGGGAGCTATAGGATTCGAACCTATGACCCCCTGCTTGTAAGGCAGGTGCTCTGAACCAACTGAGCTAAGCTCCCAAGGTTAAATTTTTGGAGTCACAAATATCTAACTTTTTATAAATAAAACCAAACGGTATTAACTCATTTAGTTTAACAGTTTAAAAATGAAAATATGTTATTAGAGTTTTTGATTCCATTATGCAATTGAAATTCAAAATAACATGCACCAAAGAACAAATAAATCTTAAACTCCAATGACTAAACCCGAAAGTGAGTGTTTTGAAAATCTCACACACGACCAGCTTGTATTATTAAAATTTCCTTTGTTCGTTCTTGCAGTTAACCTGCCGCCCATAACGGCAATGCTAAGTTAAGCATAAAAATCAATGATTGGTTAATAAATTTTCAAATCAACTCTGTCGAACAAAAATACTTAAAAGGAGTTCAAAACTTCAAAATACCAATTACACCGTAGAGTACTCGCGGTAAGAGTTAAACCATTTGTTATACAATTTTCTCTAACACAAATGTATAATATATAGCTTGAGTTAGTATATTTTTTTTGAGCTTGGCATTGGTATTTTCATCCGGTTTCAAAAATTTATTAATAATTCTATTTAATAAGCTAAATAAGAAAAACATTCGATTTCTTTGTCCCAAGACTTTTTTCACTCTAAATCCATTTTTGTTTGCTAAATCTTTAAATTCACCTAAATTATATTCCCTTGTGTGATATTCATTTTCTGGTTTATCTTTAATTGTTTTTGCATTTGGCAATGTTATTTTGCGATTAGGTGTTGAAATCATCAATATCCCATCGGGTTTTAGAGCTTTATATAATTTCTTTAATGCTAAAGAGTTATTATCGGCAAGCTGATATTTCTAAAATATAGTTTTTAGAGAACTTTTCTTTAATTAATTTATAATTTTAATGTTAGTCATTTTAAGTCTGCGCTGATTATAATTATCTTCCCCATATTTATCAATATAATTAATTTGTTGGTTTGTAAGATTGATAATGAACTTGGAGTGTTTATAAAAGTGTATAAACATTGCAGACAGACTTACTGCCCATTCAATTGCTCTTGGGTTTTTGGAAAGGACAGTAAAAAACATTTTCCAAAATAGCTTACCGGTTATTTTATTAAATCCAACTTGACCGATAATCCTTGCAAATGATCTCAAGTTCTTTAAAGTCTTTACAAAATTATGTCTATATTTATTAGCTATTTTTAAATACAGACAAGTGCGGATTATTCGCTCATAATAATGTTCCGGCTTATATATGTATTTTAGAACATCAACAAAATCTCTTAGAATATCTATTCTCGGTCTCACCGTTATAAAGTTTAATCCACTGGTAGCTTGGTCGATTTGAGTTTTGCTATCAGTAAAAATCGAAAACTCATTAAATAATCTTTCTTCCAGTTTCAATCGCTTAGTTAATTTTGTGTTGGGTAAAGCATACAATAATCCAAGCATTGCAGTGCATATTCCGGATTCCTGTATGCATTCAATCATTTTTTTAGCTGTTTGATTACTCTCATTATCGAAGCCAATTATAAATCCTGCATTGACTACCATACCGTAGGAAGAAATTTTCTTTGTTGCATCAACAATGGATCTGTTCATATTTATTTTCTTATTTACTTTTTCCAACACTTCATCCTGTGGACTCTCAATGCCAATAAACACAAGTCGGAAATCAACATCTTTCATCATTTGCAGAAGCTCATCATCATCTGCCAAATTAATCGAAGTTTCTATTCCGTAATAAAAAGGATAATTATTTATTTCAGACCATTCTTTTATCGCCTTTAAGATTGTTTTGACATTTTTCTTGTTTCCAATAAAATTGTCATCAACGATATCAATATGACCTCGATAATTTAGATCATACAGGGTTTGCAGTTCTTTAATTATTTGTTCAGGATTTTTAGAGCGTGGTTTTCTGCCGTATAGTTCAATTACATCACAGAATTCGCAATTAAAAGGACAGCCACGGGTAAATTGGATATTTAGATGTATATAATTGTTGAATTTTATTAAATCAAATCTTGGCACAACTGCTTTAGTCATATCAGCAAAATCAGAAGATACGTACTCACCGCTCATACATCCTTTTTCCAGATCGTTCAACAGCATCGGGATAGTAATCTCACCCTCTCCCAGTACAAGGTAATCGGCAGATTGATACAAATTCGGTTGAGAAGTCGGATCGGGACCGCCAACAATTACAGGAAGATGTTTTTGATGAGATAATTTAATTATATCGAGAATACCAATTTGTTGTGGCAGCATTCCTCCTGTACAAACAACATCAGCCCACTCAAAATGCTCGTCCAGGAGAGGTTCAACATTTGTATCAATTAATTTTAATTCCCATTCTTTGGGTAACAACGCGGCTACGGTCATTAATCCGAGAGGTGCTGCCTGATATTTGGCTCCGACTATTTTACATACATCAACAAAATTCCAGAAACTATATGGTGAGAATTTCGGATGTACTATAAGACACCTGGTATTTTTTTCTATTAGATTTTGCATTGATTTTTAAAATTGCACAATAGAGACAAGAATTGCAAGAAAAATAAAATATTATGGCGGGGGGAATAAAAATCCCTGTGTAGATTAGAAGGTAATGGTGAACTTATCCTCTCCGGAAAACTGCCGGCTTAATAAGCAATATTCGCACTATTTATTTTACTTCTACCCCAGGAATTTTCTCAACTGGTTACTTCTCTTCGAAAGTCTTAATTTTCTTAAAGCTTTTTCTTTAATTTGTCTTATTCTCTCCCTGGTAAGATTGAATTGTTTCCCAATTTCTTCCAAAGTAGCCGATTTCTCATAACCAATTCCATAGGAAAGTTTTATCACTTCAGCTTCTCTTGCAGTAAGCTTAGTAAGAATAGTTTCAACTTCATTCTTTAAAGATTCCTGCATTAATTTCTTATCAGGTAATATATTCTTGTTATCCGGGATAACATCTAATAATCTATTATTGCTTTCATTACTACTTGTCAAGGGTGCATCAATCGATAATTGGCGCCCGGATGTTTGTTGTGTAAATGATACTTCATCTGTAGTTATATCGAGGTAATGAGCCAGCTCTTCCGTAGAGGGCTTTCTTTCATATTCCTGCTCTAAAGCTTTGGATGCCTTACCGATTTTAGTGAGAAGACTAACTCTATTCAACGGCAAACGAACCACTCTTTGGTGATCGGCTATTGACTGCATAATACCCTGTCTTACCCACCACACTGCATAAGAGATAAACTTGAATCCGCGTGTTACATCAAACCGACGGGCTGCTTTTATTAAACCGATATTGCCTTCATTAATCAAATCGCCGAGAGAGAGACCTTGATTTTGGAACTGCTTTGCAACACTAACTACAAATCGTAAATTAGCTTTGATTAATTTTTCCTGCGCAACTTCATCTCCCTTTTTAATGAGTATTGCTAAATCAATCTCCTCATCGGCAGTTAAAAGATCAATCTTACTAATTTCCTGGAAGTATTGATCCAGAGATTTATTATCGCGGTTTGTAAACTGCTTAGAAATTATCATATTAATTACTTTGGTTTCGAACCTATCATTAATAAAAGTACTCTCGACGATGTTTTATTTATGCTATCGGGGAATAGCCATAACATTGCTTTGTATTGAAAATAGCTGATCAATATCGTCTTCTTCCGCCACCGGGACCTTTACGGCTATGACCTCTTTTACCCCCTCTTCTGTCCCGCTCGGGTCTTGCTTCGTTTACAACGAGCTTCTTTCCTTTAAGTTCGAATGTGTTCAAGTTATCAAGGGCTTTTTTAGCATCGGCTTTTCCGGGCATTTCAACAAATCCAAATCCTTTCGATACCTGACTAAACATATCACGAATGATTTTAACACTGCTCACGCGACCGTATTTCGAAAACAATTCATTAAGCTCTTCGTCTTTTACATCGTGAGCTAAGTTACCCACAAATATCTTCATTTCCACTCCCTGTTTTTTTTGAATGTTAAATAATTCCATGCTATAATTAGCGAATAAAACCAGAAAGGGTTTTATTATTTTTTTAAAGTTTGATAAAAAAGCCGCAACAAATTGCGGCATAAATAAGGTAAATTGAAAGAAAAATTAGAAGCGTCTTCCTCTTCCGCCACTTCCTCTGTCTCGTCTAGGTCTTGCCTCGTTAACAACTATCTTGTTTCCTTTAAATTCATAAGAGTTTAAGGTATCAACTGCTTTTTGTGCTTCAGCCTGTCCGGGCATTTCAACAAATCCAAATCCCTTCGATTCCTGACTGTAGTTATCCCGAATTACCTTTGCACTGCTTACATTGCCGTGCGCAGAAAACAAGCCATTAAGATCTTCATCGTTAACTTTCGGGGATAGATTGCCCACGTAAATATTCATTTTTCACTCCTTTTAGATTAAGTAATATAATAAATAATTACCGGTCTAAAGCTAATGAACAAAACTTTAGCCGGTTTTTTGCTCCTGTAAAAAAATAGGATTAGAAATCGGAGGATAATGTGGAGTGTACTCTGATCTTAATTTTAATTCAGGACACTTTCAAAATACGGTGATTAATTGGTAGTTACAAACCTATTAACTTACAAGTTCATTGCATTTGAATTAAAGGATGAGCGGGCGACGGGACTCGAACCCGCGACATTCAGCTTGGGAAGCTGACACTCTACCAACTGAGTTACGCCCGCAAAATAATCTAAATTTTATCAAATTTATAAGAAGTAATTCGATAAAATAATTTACTCTGATAATGTAATTGATTAAATGAATTTTGTCAATTGGAAAAATTTAATTCAACCGTTTGCGTTGTTTTCCTTATGCCTGTATTTTTGGCAACGGATATATTAACCCGGCAATTATATACTGTACATTTAATATGTGGAAAAGTTATAAAATAATTCCTATTTGGTTTTCGGATTTTACAATATTTATCTCTCTTTTTAAGAGAGATTAGAGTGAGTTTATTAAAAAGTCAAAATCCGAAAACCAAATTAAGGGCAGACTGAATACAATCTTTTTTATTGCCGGAGTAATACTAATTGTATTTTATATAAGATTTATAAAGCTTCAAATGGAAAAGGAATTGCCTAAATATAAATAATGTGAAAGTAAAGGAAGTAGATTCAATTATAAAAAATCATTTGCATACTTCCGGCACAAATGATATATCATTAATATATTTTGTACTGTTTTATTTATCTCTTATCATGCAAACACTTCAAAACATATTATTCTTTGCAGCGAATTAACCGGGTTACTAATAAAACCTGATGGTGTAAACTAATAACCTATCTCAATTTTCGCTATCATTTGAGTAATAAATATCACCCGGTAATAATTCTGATCTAATTCTAATTCTACTTCCGGTTATGTTGTAATAATTTCCAATATAGATGCAAAATTCCAGTAGAGTCTCAATTATTATTAGTACCATAATTACAGTTAAATTCTTAACGAGGTTCCTCTAAAAAGCCGGCATTCTTGAGTATCATTCCAGCGGAAGTGGAAATCTATTAAATATTTTAAGTTTTTTAATCCTTGTTTCCATTGTGATTATCTTTTTAAAGTGGACTCATTAATAATTTAAGCTTTTTAAATTCTTGTTTACAGCGTATTAACTTTTTTTAGCAGACTCTCTAATTAAAGACTAATTACCGAATTTTTGGTAAAAAATACTTCGAATATTAGGTATAAACATCGTAACATTTTGTTTTTATTTTACTAAATAACTTCATTATATGGTACATAAATTGAAGACGGGATATTGGAATAAGTAATTAATACAATCATTATCTAAGTAAAATAATGAAAAATCTTTCACGCAAATATCAATTTAAACTTACAATTGCTTTTTCACTTATCTTTATGGTCTTAGCTGTAATTATCTATTTCCACTTTACAAGTATGTTTAAAGAAAAGGAAATAGAAAAAATCAAAGTTAAAGCAAATATATTTATAAGTTATTTTGAAAATAACAAGGAAGCTTTTTCAGGCGAGCGAATTGCAAATGAAGAACTATTAACTACGTTAATTGATTATAATAAAGTAAACTATATCGTTTTGAAAAATAATTACGGTCGGTTAATAAGAATATTTATCTCCGGTGAAAGAGCGAAAAATTATTTTACAACTGTAAAATATACTGAAGGAATTGATCTGGATAAGAAAGTAGTCCGGTTTTCAATACCAATCTTTTCCGATGGGGTAAAAAACGGAGAGTTGATGATTGGATTTCCCGCCGGAAGAGTTATATCAAAACTAAAAAGGACCAATCTTTTAACAGCACTATTTGGTTTATCTATTTTACTAACCGGTATTATTTTAACATCTTATTTAAGTTCGATATCATTTAAACCCATCGCAATTATAATAGCCTCGTTGGATAGGGTAGCAGAAGGCGAATTCGATCATAAGATCGATTACAACCGGAATAATGAGATGGGTGAACTGGCAAAAAAAATAAATGCAGTAATTGGCGAACTTGAACAATCATCTACAAATGCTAAAGATCTGAATGTGAGAATGGATAAGATCATTAAAAGCAATCATATTGAATTAGGAAACGAAATAAGACAGAGAAAAATGATTGAATCTTCGTTAAAGGAAAGCGAAGCACAGTTCAAATTAATGTTTGATAATGCACCGATCGGAATGGTGATCCTGTCATCCGTAGGAAATATTTTGGATACTAACCAATCATTCTGTACGATAATTGGTTATACGCGGGAAGAATTATTAGACATCCCGGTTTTCTTCCTTTTTGATGATAAAAAGCCGGCGATATCCCCTTCTAAAACCAAACCTGATTTTAAGGTTCGCATAGATGATATAAATGCTGAAAAAGTATTTATTAAAAAGGATAATAAAAAAGTTAGTTGCCTGGTACGGGGGGATTCTTTAGGTAATGAAAATGACGGTGTTAATCATTATATAATGCAAGTACTTGATATTACAGAGATTAAAAAGACACAGAATGAGTTAGCAATTGCGTTGGAAAAAGCGAAAAAATCAGATGAACTTAAATCTGCTTTCCTTGCACAAATGTCCCATGAAATTCGTACACCGTTGAATGTTATTATAACATCGGGTTTTATATTAACTGAAGAGTTAGATGATATCGATGAAGACCTTCGTGCCATTCTTTTTTCGATGATGAGTTCCGGTAAAAGGCTTCAGCGTACGATAGATTTAATTTTAAATATGTCCTCTGTACAAAGTAATAACTATACACCGGATTATGAGCGATTTAAAATTGAAGATGAATTGTTTAACCTGATAATGGAATCGAGAACATTATGTGAAGAAAAAGGATTGGAACTATCTTTTAAAAATTTATCTTCGGATAGTCATATAGTTGCTGATAAATATACAATCAACCAAATCTTCCAAAACTTGATTAGCAATGCTGTTAAGTATACGAATAATGGATTTATTGAGGTGAAAATTAAGGATGTTGATCCGGATAAACTGGAAATAGACGTGCAGGATACCGGTATAGGAATGAGTAAAGAATATCTTAAAAATCTTTTTGAACCATTTTCACAGGAGGACCCCGGACATAAGAGAGAGTATGAAGGTAATGGTCTCGGGTTAGCATTAGTAAAAAAATATGTAGAAATAAATAAAGGAGAAATAAAAGTAAAAAGTGAAAAAGGCAGAGGAACTGTTTTCACATTAACCTTCTATAAAAATATAAATTCAGTTAAAACCGGCGAACAGGTAGCAAAAGAAGAAAATGGCAAGTCGGAATTAGCACAGCAAATTATTTAGATAACTACAATAATATTAACCCGGCAATTATTTGCTGTGCATTTAATTTGTGGAGAAGTTATAATATAATTCTTATTTGGTTTTTGGATTTTTCCATGTTCATCTCTCTTTTTAATAGAGATTAGAGTGAGTTCGTTAAAAAATCAAAATCCGAAAACCAAATTACAAACAAACTGAATGCAACCTTTTTTATCGCCGGAGTAATAGTAATACTTCTCTTTTATTAGAATCCTTTGCAAAACCTATATAAAGTAAACAAATAGCATTAATATTAGTGTCAAAATTAATCAATAAGGAAGGCGAAGCATTGAAAAATGAATAAAATAGCACTTCCAAACCAATCAAGTAACATTAAGCATTTTGTGAAGAATAAGTTTCGCGAAGCCTCCTATTAATTAGTAGAATTTATATTCTTTTTTCCATTCTAATTCTTTTCTTATCCATTAAGTTTTTATACCCCAGCCAACTGAAAATTTAATCCATCCAATTAATGATCAATAATACTTTCCGTGCAGAATGATTAGCCGGTAAACGAGAATTTAAACTGAGATTTTTTTCGATTTGTGCTTGGAAACTCAAATAAATATTGAATGTAACTAATAATTCATACTCAAAATGAATCATTTCTAATATTTTTTATTTAATATTTTTTTCATATTAAAACATATCTATTGGAAAGATGTCCAAAATTCACTAAAACCGGGCAATTTTTGGTGGCATAGTAGTTGGATAAAAAGTGTAACAAACTGGACAACTTTCGCTTTAACTATTTAATTATTATATTCGGTTTGTCGAGGGCTATACAGACGTGGAAAAAAGCAGTCTTTGTTGTGTCGCTTCCATTTTGAGTACATTTTAATTTAACCATCCCCGAGAGGGCAAATGCAGGAGAAGTTAAATGCATTATTTCAACTTTAAAGCTATGCGTAAACTATTTCATATTATTCTGCCAATGGTTGCATTGTTAGTTTTAGCCGCATGTAATCAATATTATACCAATCAGTATATCGAGATAAAAGAGGATGGATTAATTTATAAGGTTGGAAGAGATAATCCTTTTACCGGTCGCATTATAGATACTTTGAGTAATACAATCCTTGAATATGAAGTAGTGAACGGATTAAAAAACGGCGAGTTTAAGATTTCTTTATTTAACGGAAATGTTACTATTGACGGAAAAGTTAAAAACAATTTGAATACCGGTGAATGGAAATATTACTACGACAATGGCAAACTGGAATCTCACGGAAATTTCTTCAACGATTATCCTCAAGGCAAATGGACCTGGTACTATAATAACGGAACGGTAAAAGAAGAAGGTACGTTTTGGAAAGGTAAAAAAACGGGAGACTGGTACAGATACTCTAAAGACAACCGGATGTTATCAATCATCTCCTATGATAACGGTGAAAAATTAAACGAGGTAAAATTTCCAGCGGATAGGAAAGTTTAATTAAGAAATTATGTTTTGTTGATTAGGAACTCAATTCTTTTTTCCTGATCATTCGGTAATAAAAATTCATCCAACTGCAAATCCGCCCGCACAATTATATCATAGTCATTCCATTACTTTTCTTATATTTCCACCTGCAAATTTTGGTTTACTGTTAAATTATATAAGTACATGTAACTTTTTTACAATTATATTTTTTAAAAAATTTAAAACCTATGGACTCAAATAAACTTGGAAATTTATTAAACGAGTATAAACTGACACAATTGAAAGAAACAAGTATAGACCCGGACCCGTTTGGGCAATTCGATAAATGGTTTGATGAAGTGCTTAAATGTGAAATAACATATCCGAATGCAATGGTTCTTGCAACTACCGATAATAGCTTGGTCCCTTCGGTAAGGACAGTATTGTTAAAAAGTATTGATGAACAAGGTGCGGTTTTTTTCACCAATTATGAAAGCAGGAAAGGGAAAGAGTTAAACATAAATCCAAGAGCATCCCTTCTGTTTTTCTGGAAAGAATTGGAACGGCAGGTAAGGATTGAAGGAACTATCGAAAAAATAGGCAGGGAAAAATCCGAAGAATATTTTCATTCCAGGCCCCGTGAAAGCCAGCTCAGTGCATGGGTGTCACATCAGAGTGAAGTTATTCCCGGTAGAAAATTTTTAGAAGAAAAGTTTGAACAGTTAAAAAATAAATTCGGTGACGATGAAATTCCGCTGCCCGATTTCTGGGGTGGGTACCGCGTTGTACCGGATTATTTTGAATTCTGGCAGGGAAGAGAAAACCGTTTGCACGATAGGATTTGTTATAAGAAAGAAAACGCCGGATGGAAAATATTTCGGCTATCACCATAAAAAAATCTTCCCTCGTTAAAAATGCATACAGCAATAAAACAATTAAACAATTAATTCTCGCCTTACCAAAATCAATAACTAAACTTGCTCTTATTCAAAGCCGATTTACCCATTATAAATGCCCGGACTGTGATTGCAGTAATAATTATCACACCGCCTATAATTGCCGAAGTTGAAGGTACTTCGCCGTAACCGATAAAAACCCAAAACGGATTGAGTACCGGCTCAAACATCGAAATTATGGAAGCTTCTACCGCATAAACTCTTTTCAATCCAAATGTAAAGAATGCATAAGCAATTGCAATCTGAAAAACACCGAGGAAAGCAACCATCCACAGATTTGAAAATGTTAGTTCAGTAATTTCAGCGGCGAAAGGAAGAGCGATTATTGCAACCAAAATATTTCCGAAAAAAATAGAACCTTGCTGATATTGTTTCTCATTCTTCCGCATCCCGATAAAGAATGCAGCAAAAAGAATTCCGGCTAACAACCCGAATAAATTTCCTTCAAGCTGACCCGGAGTTAAGTCGCCTAAAAAGAAAAGGAACAATCCGAAGAAGCAAACAATAATCGTGATGATGTTCGCCTTCTCATACTTTGTCTTGTTTATGAGCGGTTCGAATATCAGGACATAAATAGGTGCGGTTGATTGAAGGAATATAGCGTTAGCCGCAGTAGTCATTTTCATCGCGATAACGTAAAAGATAAGCACTCCCGCATAAAAAAGTGCGTTAACAAAAGTAAAATAGTTTACTTTGAAGATCGAGCTTCTGAAAATAATTAGAAAAGTAAGCGCAGCAATTCCGCATCTGAAAAAAGAGATTTGCATGGGAGTAAGCGTTATCAGTTTTATAAGCAGACCGCCGCTGCTCCACAGAACTGCGGCAACAAAAACCCCGAGCAATCCTTTTTGATGTTCTGCTAAATGCTGCATAAATAATTGTTGGAAATCGGAAGGGAAATATATGGAAACAAAATTTTATTTAGTGCTTTATTCATAATTTTTAGTGCTTATTTTAAGCTGTTGATGATTAAATTATAGAAGGTAATTTTACAAAATTGTAATTAGAAGTTTGACATTTTCATTGCGAGTTTTTCGTAAAGGATGCAAAGAATAATTAGTATTAACCCCGCAATTATTTACTGTGCATTTAATATGTGGAGAAGTTAGAATATAATTCCTATTTGATTTTCGGATTTTACCAAATTCTTCTCTCTTTTTAAGAGAGATTAGAGTGAGTTCATTAAAAAATCAAAATCCGAAAACCAAATTACAAATAGACTGAATGCAACCTTTTTTATTGCCGGAGTAATAAATAAATAAAATTCAATATGCCTGGAAGTTATAAATTTATAGATCACACGGCGGATATTGCCTGCGAAATTTCGGGCGATACTATAGATGAACTTTTTACCGCGGCGTCTGAAGCTTGGAGAAGCTCCGTTGTGGATGAAACAAATTATTGCGAAATAGAAACAAAGACAATCGAACTCGAATCATTTTCGAAGGAGCAATTGCTTGTTGATTTTCTGAACGAACTAAATTTTTTACTCTTTACACGAAAGTGGCTTTTTAATTTAATAGTTGATATTTCAATTACGAAAAAGAATGGTGAATGGGAGATAAAAGCTGAGATTGAAGGCATGCCGCTTTCTTCAGAGATTAAGCTGAAGCAGGAAATAAAAGCAATCACGTTTCACCAGATGGAAATAGAAAAAAAAGGAAACAAATATTCTACCCTTCTTGTTTTTGATATTTAAAAACAAAAGAGCGGAGGTGAGTTATGAAAGTAAGCGGAATTGAACTTATAAAAATTCGTGATAATGTTTGGGAAATACCTGCATCCGGCAAAATGCGCGTGCCCGGTCGTATATACATTTCGCAAAAAATGATAGAGCGTAATTTCCAAAATGACGAAGCGTTGAAACAAGTTGTTAACGTTGCTCATCTTCCGGGAATTGAAAAATACAGTCTTGCCATGCCCGATATTCATTGGGGTTACGGCTTTCCCATCGGTGGCGTTGCTGCAACCGGTTTGCAGGAAGGTGTTATCTCTCCGGGTGGAGTCGGTTATGATATAAATTGTGGTGTTCGTCTTGCTGTAACTAATTTAGAATACGAATCGGTTAAAAATAAAATAGAACCTCTTGTTGCACGTTTGTTTGATAACGTCCCGACGGGTATTGGTTCAAGCGGAGCAATTAAAAAATTATCTAAAAAAGATTTGAAGAAAGTGCTCGAGAGCGGCTCTGTTTGGGCAGCCGAACATGGTATGGCAACCCAAGCCGATATAGAACTTACGGAAGAAAGCGGTACGCTCAAAAACGCAGACCCTGATTTAGTTAGTGAAAGAGCTTATGAAAGAGGAGCAGATCAGGCAGGAACTCTTGGTTCGGGAAATCATTTTTTAGAAGTTGATGTTGTAGAAGAGATTTACGATGCAGAAGTTGCAGGAGTATTCGGATTGTTCGAGGGACAGATTGTTGTTTTGATTCACACCGGCTCAAGAGGGCTGGGCTACCAGGTTTGCGATGATTATTTAAAAGTGCTCATGAAGGCAAGCGATAAGTACGGTTTTACTTTGCCTGACAGGCAGCTTGCCTGCGCACCGATTCAATCAACGGAGGGACGGGATTATCTTGCTGCAATGCAGGCGGCGGCTAACTTTGCCTGGAATAACAGGCAGGTAATAATGCATCTTGCCAAAAAATCTTTTAGCGAAACTTTTGGTATGAGTGAATCGGAGCTTGGTTTTAAATTGGTTTACGATGTCTGCCATAACATTGCAAAGATTGAAGAGCATAAAATAAATGGCGGAATGAAAAAAGTTTGTGTTCATCGGAAAGGTGCAACACGTGCCTTCCCGCCCGGCAGCAAATTGATACCGGAAAAATACCGCGGAGTTGGTCAGCCGGTTTTAATTCCCGGCGATATGGGCAGATATTCTTATGTGACAGTCGGAACGGAAAAAGCAATGGAAGAAACTTTCGGCAGCAGTTGTCATGGCGCCGGAAGAAACCTTAGCCGTAAAAAAGCGATGAAAAATGCTAAAGGCAGAAATCTTATAAAAGAACTGAATGACAAAGGAATTATCATTCAGGCAAGAGGCTATCGAACAATTGCAGAGGAAATGCCCGGCGCTTATAAAGATGTTTCGGACGTTGTAGAGGTAATGCACGAAGAAGGTATAACAAGAAAAGTTGCGAAAGTAAGACCGGTTGGGGTGATAAAGGGATAGCGTAAAAAAGTCATTGGTGGTCGTTAATAGTCGATGATAGTCATTTATGGTTATTCGTAGTGATTTGTTTTTATTTGGAAGTAGTAAATTATATTTAAAGTAAAAAGGAAATTTCGATGGATAATGATGAAATATTAATCTCGGCGGTTTATCAGTTATTTGATAAAGCTAAAAGTATGTATGGAGATATAATTGAAAATTATTGGTTCTATGACAGTGAAACTTGTCCGGGTTGCGGAAATCAAATAGACACTTTAAAATTTGGTGAAGAAAATGCTGTTTCATTGAATGCATATATGTACCGTGATATGAATACTTTAATCGCTTATTTACTTTGTAGTAATTGTGCTTCTGAAATATTCAAAAAGAGTAATAAATCAAAAACTATCTATCCAGAGATTGAAGAAAGTTTAAAAAGCTCATATTTGGAATTCGTGAAAAAATCATCATCATAGAGATATTTAGATTATAACGACTAATTTATTTGGTTTACAAATCAAATATATTTTGCTAAAAAGGTTGGGAAGTTAAATTCGGCAGAGCAGCCAAAAATAAAGAAACGCAAGCGAGGAGGATAAGAAAATTAACCTAATTTCTAATTGACCTAATTACCTAAAATAACTTTGTTTTAGAAAAAGGAGTTGTTATGAAGGATGAGAAGGACAAAAAGAAAAAGTGGGATTTAGAAGAACGAACTGCAAAATTTGGAGAAGCAGTTATTCTATTCTGTAAGAAAGTCCCACTCTCCGATTACTATACCTTTAGTTACACAGTTAGTAAAAGCCGGAGCGAGTGTAGGTGCAAATTATAGCGAGGTAGATGACGCTGAAAGTAAAAAAAGATTTCAGACATAAAATAGGAATTGTTAAGAAGGAATCGAGGGAATCGAAACATTTCATAAGAATGATTATAGATGCTGTCCCTGAATTAACAGAAGAAGGGACGCCATTGATGCAGGAAGCAAAAGAACTGAATTTGATTTTTAACAGTATCTATAGAAAAGAAAAATGATTGTACCTAATTGATCTAATTAACCTAATAAATTGTTTATTTTTATCGAGGTAAATTAAACTGACCGGTTTAGATCAATTAGACCAATTAGGTCAATTAGAAATTAAAAGCGTTTAATGAAGAAATACATTTATGAGATACTTATACAATCCGCCGTCAATAGTTAAGTTTATATTCAAAGAATTTTATTGGGAAACTGTAAACGATAAAATTCTTTTAACGTTTGATGACGGACCGGATCCCGGGACAACGGAAAAGATTTTAACTGCGCTAAGCGATTTGAAAATAAAAGCGTTGTTCTTTTGTGTCGGGAATAATATCAAACTCTATCCCGGTTTAACCAAAGCCGTAATCGATGAAGGACATACGATAGGCAATCATACATTCAACCATAAAATAATCACAAAGTATGAAGGAAATGATTATATAACAGAGATTGAAAACTTCAATAAAATGATGCTGAAAGATTATTCGAGTGATGTAAAATATTTCAGACCGCCGCATGGTAAATTTAATTTTCGCACAAAGAAAACCATTAAGCTGATTGAAATGAAATGCGTGATGTGGAATCTTTTAACTTACGATTATAAAAATGATTTTAAAAAAGTTAAATTTGCTGTTGATAAATATTTGAAACAAAATTCTATTATCGTTCTGCACGATAGTCTTAAATCGGAGGAAATTATTCTTGATTCAATTAAATACACTGCCGAAGCTGCTGATAAACGAAACTATAAATTCGGAGAGCCGGACGAATGTTTGAGCTGATTTTTCTAATCATTATTTCGGGATACTTTATTCAATCCGTAATTTTTGTTATTGGTGCTAAAAAACGCTTTCCAAAAATTTCCGAAGATGAACTTCCTACTGCTACCGTGATAGTTGCAGCAAGAGATGAGGAAGATAAAATCCATCGCTGCCTTAATTCACTTGGGAAACTCGAATACCCCGAAGGAAAGCTTGAAGTACTTTTAGTCGATGACCTTTCAACAGATAGAACAGGCGAGATAATTGATGAATTTATATCTTCAAGAAGTAACTTTAGAAAAATTGTTCCCGATGAACCAAAAGGTAAGATGGTAGGTAAAGTTAATGCTCTTGCAACCGCAATTAAGCAGGCAAACGGTGAAATTATTTTAACAACAGACGCTGATTGTGAAGTAAAATCCAAATGGGTAAAAACTATTGCGTCTTATTATCAAAAAGATGTTGGAATGGTTGACAGTTATACAACGCAAATTGCGGATACACCATTTAGCGGGATGCAGGCAATCGATTTTATTTATCTGTTGCTTGTTGCCGGCGGAACGATAAATCTTGCTATGCCTCTTACATGTATCGGCAATAACATGTCCTTTCGTAAAAAAGCATACAATGAAATCGGCGGCTATGAAAGTTTACCTTTCAGCGTAACGGAAGATTTTACTTTACTTCGAGCCATTTACAAGCTTGGCAAATATAAAATACTTTTCCCTCTCGAAAAGGATGCGTTAGTTACTTCAATTCCATGTACAGATCTGAAAAGTTTATATCATCAAAAAAAACGCTGGTCGATAGGCGGATTGGGCGTGCCTGTTAGAGGATTCTTTATTATGTCGTGGGGATACTTAACACACTTATGTATTATATTAACGTTTTTCTTTTATTCACCTGTCTGGTTGTATCTTATATTTTTTAAAATAGCAATTGATTTTTTTGTTCTTTACCCGGTTCACCACCAATTGGGAGTAACAAAAAATCTGAAATATTTTTGGGCATATCAAATTTATTATATTCTTTATGTGTTAGCGCTTCCGTTCATTGTGCTTGCGAGCAGAAAAGTTATTTGGAAAGGGAGGGAGTACTGATGCTTTTGCTCTGTAATTATTATGTGACATATAAGTGTAATGCATACTGTGGGTTCTGCCACTTTGGAGATCATGATCAATTTAAAGATACACCAAATGCAGCTTTGGATGATTTTAAATCAAATGTAAAGCAACTATCTGAACTTGGCGTAAAGTTCATCGATTTAACTGGCGGCGAACCGCTGCTTCATAAAGATATCCATTTAATGGCAGGGTATGCCCAAAGTTTGAATATGCAGACAAGCATAACATCCAACGCTTTGCTTTACCCGAAGTCTGCCGAAAAGTTAGCCGGCAAGGTTGATTTGCTTCACTTCTCACTCGATTCACCTGATGAAGAAGAACATAATAAAATAAGAAAAGTCGATTGTTATAAATCTGTTTTTGAAAGCATAAAAATTGCAAAGTCGCTCGGTGAATATCCTGATATTCTCTTTACGGTAACAAACGAGACTTATAAAAAATTACCGGAAATGCATGAGATTGCCGCAAAGCACGATTTAGTTCTGCTTGTTAATCCCGTCTTCTCTTATTTCGGAAATCCGGGTTTAACACAACAAGCTGTTGATTATATCGAGAACTACTGTGATGGGAAAATTGATATTTATTTGAACAAAGGATTCATGAAACTGCGAAGAGACGGCGGCAATAATATTAATAACCCTTCCTGTAAGGCGGTTTCGAGGGTTGTAGTTATTTCACCGACTAATGAAATAATGCTGCCATGCTACCATTTTGCAAACGATAAAATAGCAATAGACAGACCGATCAAAGAAATAAGAAATTCGGAGAAGATAAAATATTATAAAAAGATGGAAGGCAGGTTCGAATTTTGTCAGGGCTGCACGGTTAACTGTTACTTCGAACCGTCGTTTGCTTTCCCGACAAATCTGTATAGTTTTGCAAGTCTTACTTCAAAATTTAAGTACGGATATAATAAACTTGTAAAACAGAAGTTGATGAAAAAAATAAAACAGTTATAAATTAACTATTAATTAAATTATTCAAGTTGACCTGCTAATATTTTTATTGATAAAAAAAACCGTTGATACGGTTAAATTGTTATATTGGTTATTAAGTAGGGGCTGTCTAAAAAGTAATATTTCTTTGTGATTCTTGGAGTCTTTGTGTCTTCGTGGCAAAAAAGAATTTGTATAGTAAATGAATTCGTTACTTTAGCCACAAAGGCACAAAGTTTCACAAAGTACTTTTTAGACACTCCCTACTGAAACAAAAAATTTTTCTTTAACCGTTTTTCCCGAAGGGATGCCTTTGACAAACGGTTTATCAAAACGACAAGTCAACTTTGGTTATTTAACTTTCGTTGAACATTAATATTTTTAAAAGTCATTATAATTGAAAACAATTAACATCGTCGTTCTCTCAGCATTATTCGTAATAAATAATTACGCACAGACGAAAACAGAATGGTTCCCGGCTGAACTTAACATTCAACCATTTACAGCAAACTTTACTGAACCACGCGCCGGAGCTATGTTTGCGCTTGGTGAAAATCAATTGAGATTGGACATCGGAACATCGAGAGATATTCTTTTATTAAAAAAAGATGATGCAGCAATCTCTTTCGGGGCAGACTTTTTTACATACACGAGACTGCGAAAAGAAAATAATTTTAAGTTTCCCGTTGAAACGATCGATTATATGTTTGGAATAAATTCGGGATATAAAAAGTTTGCCGGAAATAATGAGTGGGGAGTTCGTTTCCGTTTTAGTCACATTAGTGCTCACATTGTTGACGGCAGGTACGATGCAAATACAGAAACGTGGCGAGATGCGCGTAAGCCGTTTGTGTTCAGCAATGAGTTTTTTGAATTATTCCCTTACTTTAAATTTTCAGGATTCAGGGTTTACCTCGGATTAACATACATTATACACATTCTGCCTGAAAATATTAATAAAGGAATCTATCAAGCCGGATTTGATTATTTCGTTCTGCCGCTGGGCACAGCCGCTGTCACACCGTTCATTGCCTACGATTTTAAAGTGAACGGTATAGATAATATTTATGTGGGAAATAATATTATTAAAATCGGCGTTAAGTTCGGCAGCCCGTTTTCGCGGGGTTTTAGTATCTTGTTTTCCTATATTTCAGGAAGAAGTGTTCACGGCGAACTGTATGATTTAAATGAAAATTACGCAAACTTTGGTATCAATCTGGATTTATAAAAATGCCCGAATATTACAAAGACGAACATTCGATAACATCGGCACCCAAAGTGAAAAAGAAAGATAACTACCTTCTTCACATCGGCTTATTTATCGTTACTTTTATTACAGCAACACTTGCAGGAGTTGAGTGGACAACAGGAATGCCGGGACCTTACGAATTGAACACTATATTAAAAGGTCTTCCGTACTCGATTTCTATTATGCTTATAATTTCTTTTCACGAATTCGGACATTACTTTGCCGCAAGATACCATCGTATAAATGCTTCGCTTCCGTTTTACATTCCTTTTCCTCCAATTCCTTACCTGATTAACTTTGGAACGATGGGTGCAGTGATTAAGACTCGTGAAAGAATTTATTCGAGAAAAGCGATGTTTGATATTGGTGTTGCCGGTCCGATATCGGGTTTTATTGTCTGCCTGGTAATTCTAATTTATGGTTTTACACACGTTCCCGGGATAGAGTATATTCTCTCAATTCATCCAAATTATTTTCAGCCGGAATTTGGCAAAGGAAGTTTAAATCTTGTTTTCGGCGATTCATTATTGTTTGCCGGTTTAAAAGCAATCTTTGCAGACTCATATAAGTTTTTCCCGCCTATGTCCGAAATTTATCATTATCCTTATTTATGCGCCGGGTGGTTCGGTTTGCTTATTACTTCGATGAATATGATTCCAGTCGGGCAGCTTGACGGCGGGCATACAGCTTATACAATGTTCGGCACTGAAAATTCGTATAAAATTTCTGTAATATCTTTTATTGCATTGTTCATATTCGGTGTTGCAGGTATAATCGATTCTACAATGGAATTAGGATTGAACATCGGCTGGAGCGGATGGCTTTTCTGGGCTTTGCTTCTTTATTTTGTAATAAAGCTAAAACATCCTCCGGTTCCCGACCCCGTTCCGCTGGGAAAAGGAAGAACGATAATCGGGTATATTGCTTTTTTTATTTTTATTATTTCATTTATTCCGTTACCGATTATTTTAACCATTCCGTAAATAAAATAGAATACATTACTTTTTGCCTTTTAAAAAGTTTGATTAAAATTAATATTTGTCTATGCGAAAAATAGGAATACTACTTCTTCCGCTAATCATATTCGGATGCGAACAGACATTCGACGATCTAATTGATACCGTTCAAAACAATTATCAGGTGGAATCGGTACGTCCGATTGATAGCATTGCCTACCATCCCGATGATTCATTAATAACCATAAGAATAAACTTTACTAGCAGTAGTGAAGTAAGTGATGTTTTCTGCGATATAATTGCTTCGGATGAAACAAAGCTGAATTCTTCTCCGTTTCGATTGTTTGATAACGGGGATTCATCTATTGGTGATGATACCAGGGGGGATAATAAGTTCGCAAACAAATTCCCGTTAAGTGAATCGGATCCCAATGGAATTTATAATATTAATTACTATGTAAAGAATCCTGGTCAAACCATGCAGCAGGTTGCAAAAGGAAGCTTTAAATATAATAACGGGCAGGATAATCTTCCTCCTTTTATTGAGAATGATGTTATTGACCCGGATTCGTTAGTAGTTACAGACACAACAGTTATTTTCACTTCTGTTGAGGCAAGTGACCCGAACGGACAGAATGATATTGAGCTTGTTTTCTTTATTGTCTATAAACCGGATGGAACGACTAGCAACACAAAACTCGAACTATTTGACGATGGTAACCTTGAAGAACATGGCGATGTTCAGGCAGGCGACGGAATCTATTCAAGATTAATTCAAGTAAATGAGTCGAACGCTAAAGGAACCTACCGTTTTGAATTTCAGGCGAAAGACCGCGGCGGCAAGTACAGCAACATAATCAATCACTTTGTATTAATTCAATGATTAAGATAAAAGTATTATTCATATCTTTTCTGATATTGAGCATTGATATATTTGCTCAGCTTTCTCCTTTCAGTTATAATTTATCGGAAGACGGTAGATATTTCTCAAAAATTAATTCGGGCAATCCGGTTAGCAACAGTATTACAGATATAATCACAATCGGCGATACCGTTTGGCTCGGAACGAGCAGGGGAGTAAGCGTATCGTTTGACAGGGGAGAGAACTGGACAAATTTTTACGGCACATCCCCGTTCGGGAATGATAACATCAGCACAATCGGTTATTATCACGGAACATTCTGGGCAGCTACCGCTACAACAGTGGAAGCAACAGGCGGGCAGGAAGTTCCCGCCGGAACCGGGCTGAAATACACAACCGATAATGGCATTACCTGGACATCGATACCTCAGCCCGTCGATGCCGAAGACGATACGGTTGAAGTATATGGTATAAATTTATTACGGGCTCTTCCGGTAACCGTAACAGAACAGAATTTAACATTTGATATTGCTTTCACACCCGGCACTGTTTGGATAACTTCGTTTGCAAGCGGTTTAAGAAAGAGTACCGATATGGGTCAAACATGGCAGAGGGTTGTTCTCCCGCCGGATTTTCTTAATTCAGTTAGTCCCGAAGATACTCTTGACTTTTGTCTTTCACCCGTTCCGGGTACTTTTTGTGCGGAAGGAAATTTGAACTACAGAGCTTTTTCTATTATTGCAATTGATGATACTACGCTTTATGCAGGTACAGCTAACGGAATAAATAAATCAACCGATAACGGAATAAGCTGGGTTAAGTTCAATCATCAGAATCAGGATGAACCCGTTAGCGGCAACTTTATTACTGCACTCGGATATAATGATTTTAGCAACACTGTTTGGGCAGCTACCTGGAAAGCCGAAGAACCGGATGAATATTACGGAGTAAGCTCTTCAAGCAATGGTGGTGAAAGCTGGCAGACATTTCTAAAGGATGAACGCACACATAACTTCGGATTTAAAAATTATGATGTTATTGCGGCAACAGATAACGGCGCATTCCGGTCTACAAACGGAGGCAGGAGCTGGATATTACCGAATTCTATTGTCGATGGAAGCTCGGGCATTTCACTTAAGACAATTGTTTTTTATAGTGCGGATACTGAAGGAAATACTGTTTGGCTCGGCTCGGATGACGGACTGGCAAGACTACAGGAAACAGGGTTGTGGAAAGGACCCTGGAAAGTTTACTTTGCTTCACAACCGTTAAAAACCGAAAATGAAACTTACGCTTATCCGAATCCGTTTTCTCCAAGACAGGAACAGTTAAAAATTAAATACAGCACGGGTGGAAAAGATGCGTCGGTTACAATACGTATCTATGATTTCGGAATGAATTATGTCCGAACATTAATCCAAAATGCACCGAGAAATAGAACTCTTGAGGGCGTACCGGATTTTTGGGATGGCAAGGACGATGCAGGTAATGTTGTTCCAAACGGCGTTTACCTGTACAGGGTCGACGTTGATTCAAATCAGCCGTTGTTCGGAAAAATTATTGTGATGCAGTAGAGGTTTATTTGAAAAAATTCTTATACATAGCACTATTACTTCTATCGGGGATGGCAATTGCACAACCTCAATTTAGCGAGATGGGTGCGCGAGTCGGTGCATTCAGCAGGATGGGATTTGGTGCACGCGGCATCGGAATGGGCAACGCAATGTCCGCAGTTATTACCGGCGAACTCGTATCATATTACAATCCGGCGGTTACAGCTTTTCAGGATAACAATTCGGTACATGCCGGTTACTCTTTCCTTTCAATCGATCGTAATTTGAATTTTTTAAGCTTTACAAGGCGGTTCGATTTTTATTCGAAAAAAGATTCATCAGTTGAGAATCCTAAACCGAGGAACAGTGCAGGAGTTAGTTTAGGTGTAATAAACGCGGGAGTAGATAACATAGACGGCAGGGATAATAACGGGCTGCCTACGGGTGAGCTGTCAACTTCCGAAAACCAGTTTTATATTGCACTTGCAAACAGG
>BDSV01000030.1 GCA_002898075.1 bacterium BMS3Abin03 | reverse complement strand
AGTGCGTGGTTCAAAGTTTATAAAATCAGGACTCAGCACCTGGGACTCAGTCCGTCTTCACTCCGTTACGCCGCGACTTTCTTACTTAGAAGTCAGAAGTAAGAAGTCAGTAGACAGAAGTAAGAAGTCAGTAGACAGAAGTAAGAAGACAGGAGACAGAAGATTTCTAACGTGCCCGGCGAAGTTTCAACGAAGATGGGCGTGCCCTGCGAAGTTTAAGGCAATGTTAATGTAATTCCTGTTTTGTTTTCGGATTTTAATTTTTTAATGAACTCACTCTTATCTCTCTTGAAAAGAGAGAAGAATATGGAAAAATCCGAAGACCAAATTAATAGTTGACTATAATGAATAACGAAAATGTGTTGACATAATTAACCTAATTGCTCTAATTCACCTAATCCCGACTTTAGTCGGGAACAAATCCCAAAATACAAGCACCAATTTTGTAATTTTGTAATCAGAACTCAGGACACAGTACCCAGAATCAAGAAGACAGGAGTAAGAAGTCATTTGTCATTGGTAATTTAGTGCTTGGTTCGTAGTTCTTAATTCAAAGTTCAACGTTACAAAAACTATTTAACAATTCAGCAATTAAACAATTTAACCATCCCGCCGCGGCGAAACGAAGTGGAGACGGGTCGATCTTGTAATTTATTGAATTAATGATTTTGCGATTGTGTGATTTACTTTAGTCTTTTATCTTTCTTTCGTGAAACGTCAAACGTTTAATCTTACAATCATTAAAGGAACTTATTCTTAACAGCGAAAAGCGGTTCTTTAAATTATGCCAATTCGAATTGTATTTTTTTCAATTCAGGTAAAGGAATTCTTTTGCTTATCTTTAAAATTTCAATTCCTACAACCTGATCTTGTTTATTATAGTCTAATATAATTCCTTCTTTCACTTCTTCTGATTCAATAATGTCGGAATCATCAAGACGGATATATAATGCATCCACCTGCTGGTCATAGTGTATTTTCATTTTAATTTTCCTTTTTCTCTTCTGTCAAAAAATGTTGTTATAACTAAAGTCGGTTCGATGTTTTTTTTACAAATAACTCTTAGAACTCTACTTCCATATTCTTCTATAATTTTTAATCTATGTTCGATAGAAGTATCAGTACTATCGGGTTCTCTCTTGTCCGGATTATTAATAGTATCTTCAATCCATTTATGTTTAATATTTCGTTCAAAGATAACTCTTTTTGCGTGAGCTGACAAGTTAATTTTTTCACTTTTCATATTTCCCTGTGTTAAAATTTTAATTGACCATTTATTGTTCAAATTTATTAGTGCGTGGTTCAAAGTTTATAAAATCAGGACTCAGCACCTGGGACTCAGTCCGTCTTCACTCCGTTACGCCGCGACTTTCTTACTTAGAAGTCAGAAGTAAGAAGTCAGTAGACAGAAGTAAGAAGACAGGAGACAGAAGATTTCTAACGTGCCCGGCGAAGTTTCAACGAAGATGGGCGTTCCCGGCTAAGTTTAAGGCAATGTTAATGTAATTCCTGTTTTGTTTTCGGATTTTAATTTTTTAATAAACTCACTCTTATCTCTCTTAAAAAGAGAGAAGAATATGGAAAAATCCGAAAACCAAATTAATAGTTGACTATAATGAATAACGAAAATGTGTTGACATAATTAACCTAATTGCTCTAATTCACCTAATCCCGACTTTAGTCGGGAACAAATCCCAAATTACAATTTCCAATCTTGTAATCATTCAATCATTCGCCGATAAGTCATCTGTCTTTCGTCATTGGTCAATTTTGTAATCTTTTAATCTTGTAATTTTAAAATCATTCAATCAAATAAATGTCAAATGTCAAACGTGAAATGTGAAACGTCAAATGAAAACATTTCAAACATTCAATTTTTTCATACAACCAATCAGCCATTCATTCATTCATTCTTAGCGCGGCGTAGCCGACAACCAAAAAATTTTTATATTGGTTAATATAAAAAAAATATCATAAGGTAAGTAAAAATGAAAAATTTATTTACAACAAAATATAAAGGCGATATCATTGGTATAATTAGTGGTTTTGATCGTGAGTTAATCTCTGGTTCAATTGTCCAATTAACTTATACAAAAGGATTATTACGACATTTAAGAGCTAATCATATTTTATTAAAAGACTTCAAGAAATATGCAATTTCATTAGCGCAACAATTAAAAGAGAATGCTAAAGAATTAGCTGAAAAGAACAATGCGCCATACATATATCTTAATGATTCAAAACACAGAAACGAAGAAATAGTAAAGGAAATAATAACCAAGCGTGGAGATCATCCTGGTTTAGTAGCTGTTATAACAAACTTGGAATTAGAATACAGTTTTGATATTCGATGGAACAAAGATGAAAAGAAAATCGAATTAAAACCCAGGAAAAGAAAGTGTTTACATATTTACTTTTATTTTATTGATAAAGATTACGGACTATGCTTTTTCCGGGTGCAAACATATTTCCCATTTAAGGTAAAGGTTTATTGTAATGGCCACGAAAGATTAGCATTAGATATGAAAAAAGCTAATATAAAACATATAAAATGCGACAACTGCTTTACTTGGATTGAGGATATAGAAAAAGCCCAGGCAATTTCAAACAGAATTGATGTTAGTAAATTCCATACAAAATTAGATAGTTGGGTAGAGCAATACGTTCCGATAATAAAAAGATTAAGTAAACTATGGGATATGAAATATCATTGGTCAATAAAACAAATAGAATATTCTACAGACATAATTTTTAAGTCAGAAGAAAGATTAAACATTCTCTTTGAACAGTTACTTAACTATTGCAACAACACAGTTCTGCCAGAGAACGTTATGTCATTTTTAGGTAAAAAGTTATCCGGCAAACAATCGGGAAGAATACAAAGCAGTTGCAGAAAAACATATAATGGGTTCCGTATAAAACATCAATGTGGTGCTTTAAGTATAAAGATGTATAATAAAGCCGGCAATGTATTACGAGTTGAAGTTACAATCAATGATCTCCACGAATTCACGGTATTCCGAAAAGTTCATCATAAAGATGGAACGGTTAGTAAAGAGAAAGCTGTTGTAGAAAAAACCATTTATTCACTAATTCATATTATTCGCATAGCAAAGGACTGCACGAGGAGATATTTAGACTTCATTGCTAAAATGAATGACAACAGCAGAGGAATTTCAGAATTATCAGAATTTACAAACAGAAAAACCGAAGGCAACAAAAACTATAAAGGATTTAATCCGTTAAATGAGTTCGAGCATCGTATTTTTCAGGCGCTTAGCAGTGGCGTCTTGATAGCAGGTGGATTTAGAAATAAACACCTGAGGAAGTATTTAGAAGAATACTTCGATGAACAATGGACCACATCAAAGGTCTCTCGTCTCCTAAAGAGATTGATAGTATTTAACTTAGTTAAACGAGTAAAGAACTCATATAAATATTATTTAACAGAGAAAGGAAGAATTATTATTACAATGTTCTTAAAACTAAAAAACTTAACTGTTGTTCCTGCTTTATCTGAATTATTAGAGAATAACCTACAAGCAGCTTAAATATTTTGACAAAAAAAACGAAGATTTGATTTAGGATACTATTCAATCAACAATACCTTTACTCTCCTCCCAGTATCTGTCCATTTCCTTTAGGTCTGAGTCGGTTAATTTCCTGCCTGATTCTTTGATTTTTTCTTCGATATAATTAAATCTGTTTATAAATTTTTTGTTTGTTTTCCTTAATGCATTTTCCGGGTTCACACCGAGAAATCTTGCATAATTAACGAGTGCGAAAAACACATCGCCTATTTCGCCTTCCAGCTTTTCTTTCGATTCTTCTTTTTCCGAAATATGCATCTCTTCAATTTCTTCTATGACTTTTTTCCAAACATCTTCTTTCTTTTCCCAATCAAAACCAACTTTGGATGCTTTTTCCTGTAAACGGTGAGCACGCTGCAAAGCCGGAAGCATTTCGGGAACGCCGTCCAGCAGTGCTTCTCTTCCTTCGCTTAGTTTTATTTCTTCCCAGTTCTTCTTTACCTCTTCGGCGCCGGAAACTTTCGTATCACCAAAAACATGCGGATGCCTTCGTATCAGCTTTTCGCGTATCGAATCGATTACATCATCGATCGTAAAATGATTTGCATCTTCTGCAATTACTGTATGAAAAACTACATGCAGCAGTAAATCTCCCAATTCATTTTTAAGCTCTTCGTAATTTTTATTATCTATCGCCTCAACCACTTCGTATGCTTCCTCTATTGTTGCTGCTTTTATAGAATCGTTTGTTTGTTCCCGGTCCCACGGACATTCTTTTCTAAGTCTTTTTACTATCTGAACAAATTCATTAAATTTATCGGTCGTCATTTACTATATTCCTTTTCATTTATTAAATATTGAATGTAAATTTAACAAAAATAATTATTCATTTACTGTAAAAGGTTATCAGATGATAGAAGAAAGAATAAAAGAATTGGGATTTGAACTTCCCGATACACCGAAACCGTTGGCTGCTTATATTCCCGCATTAAAAACAGGAGAATATGTTTTTACTTCGGGACAGGTTCCGATGGTAAAAGGTGAGTTGAAATATGCGGGCAAAGTTGGCTTTAACCTCTCGATTGAAGAAGGACAGAAAGCAGCGCAAATCTGTGCTTTGAACGGTCTGAGTGCGATAAAAGGTGTAATTAACAATCTCGATAATATTGAGCGGATAGTTAAAGTTACTGTCTTCGTTAACAGTGCAGATGGTTTCACCGATCAGCCGAAAGTTGCAAACGGTGCATCTGAATTATTAGTTGAGATTTTTGGCGAATCTGGAAAGCATGTACGAAGTGCAGTAGGAGTAAATGAACTTCCTGTTGATTCTGCTGTTGAAATTGAGATGATTGTAAAGGTTAAGTAATCGTTTAACCTGCTTACATCATCAGCCAGTTGTGTAATATATCTTTTCCTGCCTCGGTTAGAATAGATTCGGGATGAAACTGGATTGACTCAATAGGTTTACTTTTATGGCGTAATCCCATTATTATTCCGTTTTTCGTTTTCGCTGAAATTTCAAGCTTCTCCGGTAAGTTTTTAATATCAACTATGAGAGAATGATATCTCATAGCTGCGAAGTTTTGTGAAATGTTTTTAAAGATTGTTTTCCCATCATGAATTATTTCAGAAGTTTTGCCATGAACGGGATTTGCATTTATTATCTTAGCTCCGAATACTTCTGCAATAACCTGATGACCGAGACAAACACCGAGAACCGGAATTTTACCACCGAGCTTCTTCACTACTTTTGAAGAGATTCCCGCATTTTCAGGTCTGCCCGGACCCGGTGAGATTAATATCTTTTCCGGCTCCAATTCAATAATCTCTTGAATATTAATTTCATCATTTCTTTTTACAGCAACTTTACTTTTATCCGTTTCTAAAAGCCGCACTAAATTATAAGTGAATGAGTCGTAGTTATCTATTACAAGTATTTTCATTATTCATACAATTTATTTTCGGTTGCACTAATGTAACAATCGGGTAAATTAAATAGTGAATTATTTCTACAATTATTTGAGATAATTAAAGAGATAAAATACAGCCCGGTAAAGTAACTGCATTTAACATAAAAATAAGATGTAAATGTTTGCTATAGTCCGTTTTCAAAAGCATGAGGGAATAAGTTCTATTGACTTTCACTCGCTATTTCTCTAATATGTATCTGCTTAGAATGAAAAAATTATGAAAATATTACTATTCATATTATTATTTATCAGTTCAATTTCTTTATATGGGCAATATAAAAATAACGGGCTGAATGCACCTGATGTAAAAGACGGGATCGTTAATCATTCCTCAGGTAATATGCTGGGCTTTATTAATCCTGATAACTTTATTATGCGGCATTCATTCAGCATGTCATATTCATCTTTCGGCGGGCAGGGGGTTTCCCTTGGTGTTTATACAAACAGTATGTTTTACCGGTTAATGAAAAATCTCGACGTGCAGATGGATGTGAGTCTTGTTTACTCTCCCTATAGTTCTTTCGGGCAAAGTTTTCAGAATGATGTAAACGGAATATACATCAGCAATGCATCTGTAAATTACAGACCCTTTAAGGATATGTATATCTCATTGCAATATCGCAGCGGACCGTATTCGTATTATAACGGCTATAATCCTTATTACGGTTTTAGTAACGGATTCTCTCAAAGCCCGTTTGGGCATGAAGCTGCTGATAATTTCATTATATCTAAATGAGAATATGATGATCGAAAGTTATTTTCTTACCTGATTTACAATTAAATTAAGTGAAGAAACAACAGATAAACACACATCCATCGAAAAAGAATAATAGTTCCCACTCAGATTTATTCCTGAACATTTCTATTTTAATACTTTCAGTACTGGTTATTTTTCTTGCTTATTCTCTTGTGAGAAATTTAAATAATGTTTTTTACTCTTCACCCGGAGATAAGAATAATAAAACGGAAACAAAAATAATTCAGGTTGAAGTATTAAACGGCTGCGGCGTAAACGGAATTGCCGACAGGTTTACGGAATATCTGAGAGTCGAAAATTTCGATGTGGTTAATATAGGTAATTACAGATCGTTCGATGTTGATAATTCAATTGTGATTGATAGAACCGGGGAAATAGAAAATGCCAAACGCGTAGCTAAGGTTCTGGGGATTGACAGCACGAGAGTAATTCAGCAAATAAATGATGATTATTTTCTGGATGTTACTTTAATTATCGGAAAAGATTTTAATCAACTATCTTTTAACAAATAAAGAAGGTTTAAATTGGATTCAAAACAGTTTGCAGAAAAAACAACTGAATTTATATTCAACAAAAAAGGTTTTGATGTTGTTCTGCTCGACCTGAGAGAGCTAACATCTTTTGCTGATTTCTTTGTTATCTGCTCTGCAGATTCGGATACACAGGTTAAGGCAATTGCCGATGAAGTTGACAGAGGTTTGAGAGATGAAGGAATAAAATGCTGGCACAGAGAAGGATACCGGGCATTGAGCTGGGTTCTGCTCGATTATGTTGATGTGATTGTTCATGTTTTTAAAAAGGATGCGAGGGAGTTTTATAGCCTCGAAAAACTTTGGGGTGATGCACCTACAGAAAAACTCACCGATCCGGCTGAGAAGCAATCTGTTAGCAAGTAAACTATTAACCCGGTTAAAAAGAATTTTTTCTTTAATTAAATTTAAAACTTAAAAAGTCATTTATATTTATCGGAATTATCGCATTGAAAAATTACTTACAAAATATCTTTCGTAATGCATCGGAAAAACTTGTTTATCTGAAAGACGCAGAACTGCTCTTTGATAAACCGAAGAGCGAATCGCATGGCGATCTTTCCTGCAATGTAGCAATGATGCTGGCGAAGAAGCTAAAAAGAAAGCCGGGAGAAATTGCCGAAGAAATTATTGCGAACCTTGAATTCGATGAAGCAGTAATAAACAAGATTGAAATAGCCGGTCCCGGATTTATCAATTTCTTTTTTACATCTTTGTTTATTGCAAAGGTTATTGAAAATATTTTAACGCAGAAAGAAAAATACGGGAGAACAGATAAGTACAAAGGTAAGCGTGCTAATGTTGAGTTCGTTTCCGCAAACCCGACGGGACCTTTAACTGTTGGTCATGGTAGAAATGCTGTTATCGGCGATACGGTTGCAAACATGCTCGAATCGATTGGATATGAAGTTGACAGGGAGTATTACTTTAACAATGCGGGCAGACAGATGCGTTTGCTCGGAGATTCTGTAAGACTGCGCTACCTGGAATTGCTGGGAGAAAAAATTGATTTCCCTGAAGATTATTATCAGGGCGAATACATTAAAGAAATTGCTTCCGAGCTTGTTAAAGAGTTCGGTAATTCATTGAAGAATGAAGAACCAGAGGGAAAATTTAAAGAGAAAGCCGAACAGGTGATCTTTGAGGATATTAAAAATTCATTAAAACTGCTTGGAATAGAATTCGATACATTCTATAACGAAAATACTCTTTTTGAAGAAGGAAAAATTGAAGCGCTCTTAAAAGTATTTAAAGAGAAAAATCTCTCCTATAAAAAAGATGGCGCTGTTTGGCTTAAATTTACCGAGCTGGGAGGTGAACAGGATAAAGTTATTGTAAAGGCAACCGGCGAACCGACCTACAGACTGCCCGACATTGCATATCACAAAACTAAATTTGATAGAAAATATGATTTGATGGTAGATGTTTTTGGCTCGGACCATGCTGCTACTTATCCTGATGTTTTGGCTGGACTAAAGGCGCTCGGATACGATACTGAAAAGATAAAAGTATTAATATATCAGTTCGTTACTATTTTAGAGAACGGGGAAGTGGTTAAAATGTCAACCCGCAAAGCAAACTATGTTACGTTAGATGAATTAGTGGATGAAGTAGGAAGTGATGTTGTGCGTTACTTTTTTAATATGAGAAATCTCACTTCACATATGAATTTTGATTTAACACTCGCAAAAAAACAGTCTGATGAAAACCCGGTTTTCTACTTGCAGTATGCGCATGCAAGAATTTGTTCGATTATCAGAACGGTGTCCGAAGAAAATATTAAAGCATCCACCGATCATCTTGATTTATTAGTAAAAGAAGAAGAGCAGCAACTGCTGAAAAAGCTGAATCAATACGAAGAAGAAATACAATATGCTGCGGAATACTTTGAGCCGCACAGAATTTGCAACTACCTCGAGGAATTAGCTGCAGCGTTCCATAAGTTTTACACCTTCTGCAGAATACTCGGCAGCGAAAAGAACCTTGCCGAAGCACGCCTCGCTTTAGCCGAAGCAACTAAAGTGGTAATAAAAAACGGGCTGAGTATTCTCGGCGTAACTGCGCCGGGGAGGATGTAAAGATAAAATGAATATTTTGGTGGGATAGTACATTTTCTGTTCAATTTTAACATCCAATTATTTATATTGATTTTATGAAATTGAGACAAGAACATATTGAAAGAATAAGAAACTTCTTCAGGAACAAACCTGTTTTAAAAGCTTATCTCTTTGGTTCGTTTGGCCGTGGAGAAGCCGATGATAATAGTGATATTGATATTCTGGTTGAATTAGACTATTCGAAAAAAATAGGATTAGAATTTGTTCAAATGCAATTAGACCTGAAAGAATTACTTCAACATAAAGTTGATCTTCTTTCGGAAAAAGCATTATCAAAATATATTCGTCCGCTTATTGATAATGACAAACAATTAATCTATGAAAAATAGTTTTAGCGACAAGGTAAGACTGTAACACATTCACGATGCGATTAAAGAAATTAATGCAAATTTATGTTAAGTTGTATTTGTTAAAATGTAAATCCCCTTTCGAATAACTACAATACTGGCGGGGAAAAGCTAAGATTTGGTGGGGTAATGCTGAGCCGGAGATGTCAAAATTTCAATTAAATAAATTAATTTTAGAAAACCTTTCAAGTATTTAAAACGAATAAAATTACCAGTACATAGAATTTCACAACTGAACAGTTATCACATTTTGTGATACTATAAATTAAGCTAATAAAACAGAATGGAAGATCCAAAAAACAAAATAATAGTCTATAATTCTTCTGAAATTCGCAAAAGAATTTTCACTATTCGCAGTGCGCAAGTGATGATTGACAGAGATTTAGCTGAAATGTATGGGGTTGATACTAAAGTATTAAACCAAGCTGTAAAAAGGAATTTAAAACGCTTCCCGGAAGCATTTAGATTTCAACTAAATGAAAATGAAAAACTTGAACTGGTCACAAATTGTGACCGGTTCGAAAAACTGAAACATTCTTCTGTAAATCCATATGCCTTCACAGAGCAGGGTGTTGCAATGCTTTCTGCCGTGCTTCGCAGCGAAACTGCAATAAAAGTAAGTATTCAAATTATGCAGGCTTTTGTTGAAATGAAAAAATTTCTTTCCAACAATGCCGTTATCTTTCAACGTTTGGAAAAAATCGAGCTGAAGCAAATTGAAACGAACAAAAAGTTTGAGCAGATTTTCAATGCACTGCAAAGCAAAGATCTAGAACCCAAACAAGGCATCTTTTTTAATGGGCAAATATTTGATGCTTATAAATTTGTCTCGGGACTTGTACGCAAAGCAAACAAATCCATTCTGTTAATTGATAATTATATCGATGAAACCGTATTGAACTTATTTACAAAAAAGAAAAAGAATGTGAAAGTAACAATATTTACAAAAAGGATTACTAAAACTATGCTGCAGGATGCGGAAAAGTTTAACGCGCAATATCCTTTTGTAGAATTAAAAAAGTTTACGAAAGCTCACGACCGCTTTCTAATTATTGATGATAAAGACGTTTACCACTTTGGCGCTTCGCTGAAAGATTTGGGTAAAAAGTGGTTTGCTTTCTCCAAGCTGGATAAGTCAGCTTTTGCTCTTTTACAAAATCTGGAAAAGGTGATTTAGGATGGATGAGATGAAGAAATGTGAACCTGTGGACTTGGCAATTGCTTTTGCCATAAGTTCATTTAGACTAAGTATTAAAGCATCTACCAATCATCTTGATTTATTAGTAAAAGAAGAAGAGCAGCAACTGCTGAAAAAGCTAAATCAATACGAAGAAGAAATACAATATGCTGCGGAATACTTTGAACCTCACAGGATTTGCAACTACCTCGAGGAATTAGCTACGGCGTTCCACAAGTTTTACACATTCTGCAGAATACCTGGCAGCGAAAAAAATCTTGCAGAAGCACGCCTCGCTTTAGCCGAAGCAACCAAAGTGGTAATAAAAAACGGGCTGAGTATTCTCGGCGTAACTGCGCCGGAGAGGATGTAAACAATTGAGTTTAAA
>BDSV01000029.1 GCA_002898075.1 bacterium BMS3Abin03 | reverse complement strand
CGTGAAAAAGGGAAAAAACTAACAAAGAAAAATATAGCTCATTTTTCAGTTAATAATATGATTGATCGTGTAAGGTTAATTGCTTCATCAGATACAATTGATTATTGTATTGAAAAGAATCATTCAAAGGATGAACTATCTTATGAACTTAAAAACCTTTTATTGGCTGCATAATTTGTGGCGGTCAACTTGAGTAAAATAAAGAAGCTTGAAATGCCCGGACTATTTTAGCCCGTGTTGTTTCTAACATAGTTCGTATTTAAAAATCAAGACCAAGCGAAAAATAAAATTTCGGTTTGGAAAAATGTTCGATGTTATAAGCCCACGCAACATCAAACCTAAGCAAGAAGTAAAGGAAGAATACCCTTGCACCTACGCCGGTACCCATTAGAAGATCATCGGTTACTAAATTGTTCGACTGATCCTTTTCAAATAGTCTTAGTCCACTTTCTTTGGACCATGCCGAACCAACATCGAGAAAAGCCACACCCTGAATATTGCTTAACAACAAGGGAAGCCCCCCTGTTACGAGATACCTGATTAATGGAAACCTCAATTCGAGATTCATAAGAGCGTAACGGGTACCGATTTGTTCTGCATAGTTATAACCTCTTAAAGGTAGAGCCGCCGTAAGAAATGCGAAATCGGAAGGCGAAGAAATGGGAACTTCGGTAGTTGCATAAGTCCTGTTAATCCAGTTATCAACACCGCCGATAAAAAATCTTTGAGGGTTATTCCCTTCTGAAAAACCTCCGGAGAACCTGACTGCAAACGAGTGATCGGTGAAAAACCTGAAGTAAGTTCTGTAATCGGCTAAAATGGAGAAGAAACTTTTTGCCGGATCGGTAAAGCCAAGATTTCCGAAATCATCAAACCGGTAGCGTGTTCCTTCAATAGGTGCGGTGTATCCCCAAAGTACGTTATCGTGAACAAAGGAAACAGAAGGAATAATGAATGAAACATTATCCGGCTCTTCGGAAATATCGTCGAGGTTCTCGCTTAAAACATTCAACCAGCTTAATCCAAAATCTAAACGGTAAAAACGATCTAACGGATAACTTGCGGTTCCTACAAAACCAAAATTTCTGAAGCGGAATAAGTTTGCGGAATACCCCCTTAAAAGACGGACAAATCTTGCTGTATGAAATCCTTGAATGCCCCAGTTAATTCTTTTTGCTAAATAAAAATAAGCCAGACCGTAGTCGCTGTTCTTTAAATCAATTTGCAATCCTGTTATACCTATCAGCCGATGATTACCTAAAACATCGCTAAAACTAACTATGGTTGTGCCGATAAATCCGTATAGAGTACTGTAACCAGCATTGGCGTAAATCAAATCGGGTCCAAAAGTAATTTTATACTTGTTAACCTTATAATTCCCCTTCTCATCGAGATTATCGGTCGGGTTAAATGCAACGTTAATGGAATCTTTATTCGAAGTAGTATCATTCTCATTTTTCCCGAAAATAAAATTTCCATAATCAACTTTAACGGAATCTTTGTTATTATTATCTATAACATTCCCCGTAAAGAAAGGCGATTCACTTACGAAGGTTGAATCTGTATAATCCTTTTCTAATTTTTCTGTTTTAGCTAATTCCGTCAGTGTCGGTAACGTCAGGTCAAACAAACCCTGCCTGTATTTGGTAAGCGGCAGCGCTTCAACATCCTGTTCTAATTCAAAAGGATTGTTAAGCAAAAAGATGCTGAAACTTTTATCATAAAATGAATTGAATGCCAATTTTTTACCGTCTTTTGACAACGTTAAATGATAAATTCCACTCTGTGAATTCGTTACCGGGCTGGCTTTAATTTGTGTTAAATCGCTTATATTCTCATCGCTCGAATTAAAAACAATTCTTTTCTTATAGACATTATTTACTCCGTTCAGATCGGAAACAAATAAAATTTCTTTATCATCTTCACTAACAACCGGAAACATCTCGTTGCTGTTCGGCAAATCGGTTATACGTCTTATATTATGAGTGACGGCATTAATTGAATAAATATCCGTCTGGTTATAATTATAACGATATACTTTAAAATCAGCCGGAAGCATGTCTGCCGAGAGATAGTTGCTGCGATCGGAAGCAAAAAAGATTTCTTTTCCGTTGTGCGACCACTGAGGATCACGGTCGCTGAAAATATCATTTGTCAGATTAGTCATTTCTCCTGTTTCCAGGTTATAAGTATAAATATCTGATTGCCGGGAAGTTTGACCTACGAATGCGATAGTCTTCCCATCCCAAGACCAGCTTAAACCGTTTATCGCGTCTAATTTTATCGGAAGAGTTTTAAACTCCTTTGTTTCAATATCCATTACGTATATTAAATCATAACCATGATGCAACGCAGAAATTGCCAGCTTTTTACTGTCGGGAGACCAAGTTATACCGGGATTGATGATATTCAATTCTTCGAAATCCGGCGATACATTTCCCTCGGCTAATTCATCTATCATCTCCCCGGTGTTCGCATCCATTAAATAAAGACTGAATGTAAAATCACGATTAGAAATATATGCTATCTTATCTCCCTGTGGTGAAAGCGAGGGGCTTGTATTATAAGAGCCCTCACCTTTTTCAGGATCGGTAAGTCTTTTAGCGTATTCATCCGGGTCGAGCATAACTTCAATATCAGGCCAATAAATTCTTTTTATATCTTTTTCCCATCGTTTGCTAAGTTCTTTAAGATTGAGACCAATAGTCTGCTTGAATGCTTCATTCAGGTTACCTACTCCTTTTAACTTATGGAGCAGTTCACCGATTTTTTCTTTACCATATTTTTTTGCAATATAATAGAATACCGCCTGACCGCCGCGATATGCAAAAAACCCTCTCAGTTGTTGTATATCGGGTAAGTATTCACTAATTGCAGCATCTCTAATAAACATATCTTCATCTATATCCCAGCCGATAGATTCGTACTCGGCTAAACCTTCGTTAAACCATAACGGTAACTGAAGTGAAATATTATTAGAAATAATATTTTGGAGGGATCCTCCGTAAAACATATCGTTGATAACTGCATGCGAAAGCTCATGATGAATTAAGTGCCTAAATTCCTTGTAAGAGCCGGTAAACTGAACTACGACCCTGTTTTTAAATAATTCGGTAAATCCCTGAATACCTTCACTGAGATATGAATCGGTAACATTTGTTTCCTGAAAATCGTTTTGCGAGTTATACACAATTATTGTAACACGGTTATTGATTTCATATTTAAAGCTTTCCTGGATTTTGGCAAGTGCATCCTCAGCAGCATAAGCAGCAAACTCGGTAATCATCTCCCCACCTTTTGTAAAATAGATGTCGAAGTGTTTGGTTTGAATATAATACCAGTCAAAATCTTTATACTGTACCTTATTCTGCCCGAATTGAGCGAAGGAAAGCGATTGTAAAGCTATTAAATAAACAAAAACAAATAATATTTTTTTGTACAATTTCACACTCATTTAGTCAACTGTTATAAAATCCAGCTCTAATTTATCCAAATCAACCCGCACAAGTTTAACCACTAATTTATCTCCCAATCTATAATTCTTTTTAGTATGCCTTCCAATTAATGAATATTTTTTCTCATCGTAAACATAAAAATCGTTCTCTAAATCTCTCACCCGTATCAGCCCTTCAGCCAAAATATCAGTTAATTCAACAAAAATACCATAATGCGTAACACCGGAAACAACCGCGTGAAATTCATCACCCAATCTATTACTTAAGAAATCTACCTGCTTCATTTTTACCGAGAGCCGTTCTGCATCCACAGCATTTCTTTCGGTAGTAGAAATGTATTCGCATATTTTATTCAATTGTTCGAAAGAATAATAAATTCCGCCCTTGTTCTGTGTATAAAATTCAACCAGGCGGTGAACCAACAAATCCGAATACCTCCTGATCGGTGATGTAAAATGCGTATAATATTTAAAACCTAAACCAAAGTGCCCGATGTTTTTAGGGGAATAAATTGCTTTAGCCATCGACCGGATAGCCAGCTCGTTAATTACCGCTTCTTCTTCAGATCCCCTAACTTGAACAATAAGGCGTTGAATTGCTCTTGAATCGGAAAAGGAATTCGGTTTAAATGAATAGCCGAGCGATTTTACAAACCTGGCGAATTCAATCATTTTTTCCGCATCAGGTTTATCGTGTATTCTATAAACGAAAGGTCTTGCAGCCCTTCCATTTCCGGAAAAATGCAGCGCAACCGTTCTATTTGCAAGCAGCATAAATTCTTCTACCAGCATATTGCTTTCTTTAATTTCATTTTTATGAACGGCTACAGGTTTACCTTCTTTATCAAGTTCGAACACTACTTCGGGAGTAAAAAATTCGATGCTGCCTTCTCTTACACGATTCTTCCGAAGGGTTTTAGCTAATTTGTTCAGCCAGGTTATTTCCTTTTTAAAATCACCTTTCCCGCTTTCAATTATTTGCTGAACTTCATCATACGTAAATCTTCTTTTACTATTTATAACACTTTTTTCTATTTCATATTTAACAACTTTACCTTTTGGTGTTAATTCAAAAATAACTGAAAAAGTTAAGCGGTCTTCGCCGGGAACAAGAGAGCAGATTACGTTTGACAATTCTTCCGGCAGCATAGGAATTACCGCGCCGACCAGGTAAACGCTGTTACCGCGGATAGCCGCCTGCTTGTCGAGCACGGAATCTTTTGTTACGTAATGGCTTACATCTGCTATGTGAACACCAACCGAAAAATTTCCGTTCTCAAGTTTCGATACCGATAATGCATCATCAAAATCTTTTGCATCGACGGGGTCTATTGTGAAAATAATTTCTTCTCTAAAATCTTTTCTCTTTTTAATTTCGGAGAGCTGAATCGATTTTGAAAATTTTCCGGCTTCTTTTAATACTTTTTGTGGGAATTTAACCTTAAGATTAAACTTTCGCGCTATACTTGCATTCTCCGCATCGGCAGTGCCTTCCCTGCCGAGGATTTCAATAACTTCGCCTTCAGGATTAGGCATAGTCGTATCCCACTCAACATTACCGACAATCACTTTATCGCCTTCTTTAGCTTTATTAAGATTTTCTTTATCGATATATATATCCCTATGAATATTCATATCGTCGGGGGTAATAAAATAGAATGATTTGGACCTGCGAAGAGTTCCTATAAATTCCTTTCGTCCCCTTTCAAGCACTTTGATTATTTGCCCTTCGAGATTCTTACCTTTCTGTTTTGCAAAAAGAACAACTTCCACTTTATCGCCGTTAAAGGCAGTGCCGATATTTCTTTCGGAGATATAAATATCACCGAACTTTTTCTTTTTGGGAATTACAAACCCGTAACCATCCGGATGAAGCCGTAAAACTCCCTGAAGTTTATTCTTCTCCGGGAATAAGTTTAATTGATACCGCTTACCCTTTCTGACAATAAACTCTTCTTTATAGAGCTTATGCAGGTCAGACTTGAGCACGGAATAGTCTTCGGTATTTTTTATATTAAGACGGCGGGCAATTTCTTTACTTTTAAATGAACGACCCGGGTATTTTTTAAATAAATTTTCAATTTTTTTCTTCATCAGAAATCGAACCTATATCTTATTCCTAATTCATTTATCATTTCATTATATGTAGATGTGCCTTGAAGCGGTTCTTTTCGTTCAAATCTTAATATTAAGCTTTCCAGTGAAAGTATATTAGGATATTCAATTTTAATATTCGCACGGCTAATATCCTGAAACACGCGGGATGTTCCTCCAATTATATACCTAACCGGGCCAGCTTTTCCGATAAGACTAAACTTGGTTTCCGAACCGACTTTCTGGATTCGTATACCCCGAACATAATCCCCCAATTTCTGATTTAAGAAGCTGCCCACAAGCGAACCGGCAAATGCCGCAGCAGTTGAAGACGCAATGTTTCTATCCTGACTTGTTGCATCGTCTGTAAATTTACCTACTATAATAAACATAATTGCATCCGACGGGGTTTTAGTAGGATCGAGCTGGAAATCTGAAGTTGCATTATTACGAATATAAACACTCACGTTTTTTTCCTCTTGAATAAAGTTTTTATCGAGGTCGCTCAAAGGTCCTTCAATTCTAATTCTTATTTCAACTTCTTTTTCCGTACCGCCAATTCCAACCGTATCTAACGGTATATAGAAATCACGAAAAGATGCTGTTATATCTAGATACGGATCGTCTAACTCATTTAAAAATTTAACTGTCCCCGAAGCTTGAAACGGCTTGATGAACTCAAGTTTCGAACCATCTAAAAGATTCAATTCTCCCCTTGCAATAGTTTTACCGTCAATTAAATTATACTCGAAGTTTCCACCTAAATAAACTGTTAGGTTTTGCTGAAATTCGGGTGAAAGAATGAATACCATTTTGGCATCGTCTTCTACCTCAAATTTTAAATTTAAATCTATTGGGTTTGAAGAAGCAGGACCAATTCCTTCGCCGCGGCTATGTATATTGCTCAATATAATCAAGCTATCGATTATCGCATTTTTCGATAGTTCGGAATAATTTTTGTATTTATAGATAAACTTATCCGATTGATTTGAGAACGCAGTTCTTGTAGGTGAGAAAGTTACCGACGAGCTTCTTTTTACTACAAGATTAGCGTCGATCTCATTTTTAAAATTATTTTTTATATACGATGCATCATCGCGGGTTTCGATTATAAGATTACCGTAGATATTCGGATTAACTGCTCTCGTTTCATTTCCAAGCACTCTTAATTTTCCTTTCGAGTAAACTTCAATATCATTTAACTCCAAATTTTTGTACGTAATATTTCCCCAACCGTAAAGCGTCCCTCCTGTTTTATCATTTGCAGAATTTCTAATCCAAAGCGTATCAATTTCAATATTTTCATTATCGAACAGAATTTTGGCACCGGTTTCGTATTTTAAATTATTTAAAGTTGCAGTAAAAGAGACTCTCGAAATATCAGCATTTCCGAACATATTTATATTCCCGAAAGTGCCTTTAATATCTATACCTGCGGAAAGATCACCCTTTATATCTTTAATGTACGGAACGACATTTTCCATTGTAACCAGATCGAAATTGTCGGCTTTAAAAGAAATATCTACCGGTTTATCCTGTGTAATAAAATCACCCGATTCAAGAGACAGATTTAACGGAAGTGTTCCGGCAACAGCTAATTTCGGATTCTGAAGATTGTAAAGAGTATCTAAAAAATTTACACCAAGACTAAGTACATTGCTGTCATAATCAACTTTAGTAATCATTGCCCCGATTTTCCTGTTTCGTATCTGGATACTATCGACAGTTAAATTCATATTTAAAAGCGGGTCACCTGCAGTGCCCTGCCAGAAAGCAGCTAAGTTAATATCCGCCTTTACCCGGGACTGCTTAGGAATCCCGAATATATCTGTACTAATAGCATTTCCTTTAATATGATTTATATGAAGAGACAGATTTTGATTACCATGCAGAGAGAAAAACCCGTTTAAAATAATTTCACCGGGAAAATGAGTTAAAACAAAATCATTAAAATGAAACTCCTCGTTTATGTACGCAATGTTTATTCTCTCTTTATTTTTCAATTCATAATCGTTGTATCTTAAGTAAAGTGTGTCCAATCCCATATTTGCACTATGGTCAGCCATATTTATATTTCCCGATAGAGATATCGTCAGGTAATCATCTAATTCGCCATAAAACTTCAAGTCGATATTTTCGTTCTCTATATCGGCATCGAGTAACAAATTGTTATATTTATTATTTAAGAAAAGATGTTTGGCATTCAAATGAATTTTAGATTTTAGATTGTCGGGAACTTTTTTAGAAAAATCATTCAGTAAAGTCGCACCAAATAACATATCGGAGACATAATAGAGTTTATCACCGTCCCAATACCTAAAGTAATTTACGTTCAATTCAACCGATGCGGAAAGTGTATCTGCATTACGTTTCACACTACCGTTTATTTCGCCGTCAATTTCCATGTCGGCATTATTCAGAAAGAGAGAAAGCATTTCAAAATCTTTAAACTCCAGCGCATAAGTAATGTGCGCTCCTTCATCCGGAAGTGTGTATTGATTTTGAGTTTCACCGGATACCGCAGCTTGTGAAAAAGTGTTTCCTATTTTATTCTCTATAAATTCAGATATAAGATTTGCCTCCGTATTAATCATCGAGCTTAAATCGGTTATCGAATAATCGCCCATGATAGTTAAATCTGCAAGATTAGAAATAAGGTTAATAACCCTCTGACCTTTCAGGTTTTTTCTTAAATCAATAATAATTTTTTTATTATTCAGATTAATTTTATTAAATGTCGAGCTGTCGATACTCATAACTGCAAACAGGTTGATACTGTCGGGGTCGAAGCTTTCACCGTCTGCGGTTAATTTCAAATTAAGATTGCTATCCCACTGCGGGTTACTCAGAATATCTGCAAGGTTGTAATCGTCGATATCGGCTTTCACGGAATAAACCGGTTTTGAAATATTCTCAAAGTCGATTGTTCCGGTAACATTTCCTTTGGCTGTATCTGATCTGAATTTTAGTTTGAAATCGATATTGCCTTTTGCCCCGCCTAACGAAAAGTTAAGGGATTGATAGAATCTTTTATTAATTAACGATCTGTCGGCGTTAAAAGTTAAATTCGAACTAAGACTGGCGGGTGAAAACCCGGTACCTTTTAACTTAATGCTGCTGTTAAGATATGTATAGATTCCCGCAACGGGATTTAAATCCAAACCGTATGAATTAAATTGAATGTCATACACTATCTCTTCACCGGTTAGATCGAGCGAAGAGACAGAAGCAAATTCACCTTTATCGGTTCTCGCATAAAGTCCGGCATTAAAATTAATGGGTGTTCCTTTAAAATAAAGCGTATCAATCTCTATCAAACCGTAACCTTTAAAAACCGGCAGAGAGATCGTGTGCAGAAGATCGTTTACATCCGATTGGTTGATCTGGACAGAAGAAAATTTCATATCGATCAGCATACCGTTTCCTGCTGTAATGTTCTTCAATTTTCCCGATAAGTTAAATCTTGTTTCGTCTAAAGCGATACCAATATTCCGGACAAATAAATTATTCAACGTACCTCTTGCACTAATACGTGTATTAACCGAACCCCAAAGTAACGATGTGGATGGAACAAAATTTGTCAGATCATCAAAATTAAACTTGTCCGCTGCCAAATCAATTTTTAAAGGTGCTGTTTCAATTCTATCGTTACCGTTTAACACATTAAAATTTTTCATCGCTGCGTTTAAAACAATGTTCGAGCGGTCAGTTTCAATAATCAAACCGGTTATGCTTGTATTCGAACGGTCAACGAGAAAATTCCCGCTGAGATTATTAAGCTTGAATCCTTTCAGGTTAGGTTTGCCTGATAAATTATGTATGTTTAAACGAATATCCTGTTTCGTAATATCTATAAAAGAATCTAAAGATAGATTTATATTTCTTACTCTAAAGTCATCGAGGGTCATATTATCGTAAACTGTTTTACTGCCTTTTTTCTCGTAATTCTGCAATGTAAAATCGACATTCTTCAGAGTCAGGTCAGCAGTTTGAAATTTAAATATAAATTTAGATGAAGCGGTGTCAGCTTCTTCTTCGCCAGGTTTTATTAAGCGCGATATATTTAACTCGCCGTTTTTATCTTTTAACAGGGTAATTTTTGCGTTAGTAATTTCAATTTTCCTGAAATATATAATTTTAAATAACAGTTTAAGCGGACTCGTTCTTATTTCAATTTTATCGGCACTGAAAACAGTATCCCGTGCTTGAACAAGCCGGGTATTATTAAGAATTATCGAAGTGAAAATCGTGCCGTCCAATTCTTCAACTGATAGAGAACCGTTTATTGAGGCATTAACAGTTGTGATTACCTTTTCACGCAGCCAGTTACGAAATGTGGAAGTTTGAGAAATTGCGAAGAGAATCATGAATGCAATAATAACTCCAATACCGAAATAGATAAAGCTGTTTATTATTTTCCTGTGTAGCGGTCTTTTTATTTTAGGATTTCTTCCGAACAGCAAAACATTTATTCCTAATCTTTAAATCTTTCAACAATCAGATCGATAATTTTTGAGGTTGATTGATTATTAATAAATTCTATCGATTTAACTTCGCCTCCGTTTTTTATTACAACATCCGCACCGACAATATTTTCAACAGACCAATCGGCTCCTTTAACTAAAACATCCGGCAATAGTTCCTCTATAAGTTTTTGCGGGGTATCTTCATCGAATAAGATAACATAATCAACCGGTTTAAGATTAGAGATAATAAATGCACGCTCTGCTTCTTTCAGTATCGGGCGCCTGTTACCTTTAATGCTTGTTACCGATTCATCGCTGTTCAGACCTACTATTAAAACATCAGCAAGCTGTTTTGCCTTCGAAAGGTAATCTATATGCCCAGCATGAATTAAATCGAAGCAGCCGTTTGTAAAAACAACTTTCTTTCCTTCATCCTTTAGTCTTTTCCTGATAGATTTTAATTCATCAAGGGTTTTGAGTTCGTTCATTTTGTCTCTTTCAAAACTGTGTCGAATAATCTTTCATGCTCAATCGGAACGATGCCGATATCTTCGCATACAATACCGCCGGCATAATTAGCAAGGTAGGAAGCTTCGAGTATGTCTGCACCGGCAGCAAGCGCCATCGTTAGTGTGGAAATTACAGTATCGCCCGCACCGGAAACATCTGCAACTTTGCGGGCTTTGGTAGGCATTCGTTTTTCCTCTTTGTCTTTTTGAAATACGGCAATTCCTTCTTCGCTCAGGGTTAAAAGAAGATAATCTGAATTCAGCTTTTCCATTAGTTTGTTCCCCGCATAGGAAACATCGCTGGATGTGATGATTTTTATTCCCAGTTTCTCTTCCACTTCTTTCCGGTTTGGCTTGAACACTGTAACATTTTTATATGCAAAAAAATTATTAAACTTCGGATCGACGGTGATCAGCAAATCTTTTTCGTTGGCTAATTTAATAATTCTTTCTATTAGCTTCCCGGTTAAAACACCTTTGTTATAATCCTGTAAAATTATTCCGTCGAACTTATTAATTTGATTTTTTATATAATCAAATATTTTATTTTGCATTTCATCGTTAATATACTCTTTGCTTTCCTTATCGATCCTAACGACATGCTGGCTATCAGCAATTAGCCTGGTCTTTGTGGTAGTAGGTCTCGATTCATCGGTAAATATTCCTGTATTTCTTATTTTGGAGTCGGCTAATAACGAATTAAATATCGTTCCTGAACTATCATATCCAATAACACCGATGGGAATAGGAACACCTCCTAGTTTATGAATATTTAACGCTACATTTGCCGCACCGCCGAATCGAAAAAATTCTTCTTCAACTTCCAGTACCGGAACCGGCGCTTCGGGAGATATTCTTTTTACATCACCCCAGAAGTAACCATCGAGCATCATATCACCGATCACGGCAATTTTTTTTCCTTCGAAATTTTCCTTTAGCTGATTAATTCTTTCTTCAGCAAGTTTTATCATTATTTAACCTGATATTTTAAAAATTAAATTTTAAAATAGTGATAATTAGATTGTTGTTAAAGGGAAATGACAGGCAGATTTATATTGTTGATTTGATTGTAACACCAAATCACAAATTCCAAAATACAAAAAATAAATAATTTACAACACTCAAATTCCAAATATTTAAACTATTCAAGTTGACCGGCGAAAATCTTAAACTGTTACAACAGTTATTAATTACGGCTTTCGTTTCATTAACACTAGGATTAAGTCTGTGTTGTATAAGTCTGAACTGTCATTCTGAACCCCGACCTGATTTTTAAAGTCAGGTCGGGATGAAGAATCTCAACTTCACAAAATTTGAGACACTTCTTCCGATAAATCGGAATCAGTGTAACAAATATTAGTTTTGCAACAGACTCTTAATCCCGGTGTTAATGTAAATTAATCCTTACCTCTAAAGTGAAACTTAAAAAATATTAGCGCAGCAATATCATCTTCTTACTTTCGATAAAGTCATTAACCTTCATCCTATAAATGTAAACACCGCTTGCTAAACCTTTAGCGTTAAATTTAATTTCATATCTGTCTGCTTTTTTAAACTCATTCAAAATAGTTGCAACTTCCTGCCCGAGTATATCATAAACTTTTATTGTTACGATTCCATCCTGTGGTATTTCATACCTGATTGTTGTAGTTGGGTTGAATGGATTTGGATAATTTTGTCGTAAAGCAA
>BDSV01000028.1 GCA_002898075.1 bacterium BMS3Abin03 | reverse complement strand
AAGTTCCCCACCTTGCTAAGGAGGGGAAAGAGGGGAGGTCGAAACCGTAACAAAAGAAAAACAATCACTCAAAAAGCACTCTCTTTTGAATAACGAACATCGATTAACGATTTTTGATTTTAGAAGTTTTATGAATATAAAGATCTGTATTATCAGGAAGATAATGACACCGAAGGTGTCGAACGTTAATAGCAAACAGAATCATTAACCTGTTCATAACAACCACAACGTGGTTGAAGGCATGTGTTAACAAAAGCACTTTTCTTCGATACCTTCGGCATCGTTCAATCATATTGGCATACTAACTTTATACAAACATTCGACTGCTTCGCATTCATTTTTCATTCGTCCCTTGCGGGACTTTTTATTTTCCTGACTTTTCTTCTTCTTTCCCGCCAATAAATTGACGGGCTAATTTCATTTATCCCTTCGGGATACTTTCATTTCAATATTAGTTAATAAAATATTGTCCCGTAGGGACGTTATAATTTTAGCCCAGTGATTCAGAGACTGCGGGTAAATGGACAGAAAATAAAATTTTTAACCGTTTTAACGGTTTTTAAATCATATAAAAATTTACCAGTCAACTTGAGACCTTTACTCAAGTTGATCGGTCATTTTGTTAAACCGTTAAAACGGTTAAATTTGTAAGTGTTTATAACATTAGCACCGGGATTAATCCCGGTGTTAATGAAACGAAAACCCTAATTACTAACTGTTTTAACAGTTGAAGATTTTAACCGGTCATTTCGAGACCTTTAAAAACGTATTTGCCTTACTTCATTAAGAAAATGACCACATTTTTTGTTTAATTAAATACTTTTTAGAATGCGGTCACTAGCAGCAGTAAATATTAAATGATGAATATTTACACAGCTAAAAAAATAATTTGGACAGCAATGATAATAATCGGATAAAGTAATTATACAACAGGTTCAATTCAAATTGAAATTTTAATTAAATTTGTTTTTCAAAATTAACTTGTGTTTTTCAAAACCTACAACTGAAGGAAATACTATGAAAGATTTGAAGAATAAAATCGTATTTATTACGGGAGCATCTGCTGGAATCGGGAAAGCTTGTGCCAAAGTATTTGCAGAAGCAGGTGCAAATTTAATTCTCGCAGCAAGAAGAATTGAAAAGATTAATGAACTTGCCGACAAACTTATAAACCATAATAAAATAAAAGTTAAAACCGTTAAACTCGATGTTAGAAATTATGAAGAAGTTAAAAACACAATCTCTTTTCTCAAAGACGATTGGAAGAAAATAGATATACTGATTAACAATGCAGGGTTAGCCCGCGGGTTTGCTAAAATTTATGAGGGCAAAATAGAAGACTGGAACGAAATGATAGATACAAACATAAAAGGATTGCTCTATATTACCCGTCAGATTCTTCCTTTAATGGTTGAAAGAGAAATGGGACATGTAATTAATATCGGTTCAATTGCAGGACACTTTACTTATCCTTTCGGAAATGTTTACTCAGCAACAAAGTTTGCAGTAAATGCTTTAAGCCAATCTATAAGGATGGATGTGTTAGACAAAGGAATAAAAGTAAGCAGCATCGATCCCGGGTTGGTTGAAACCGAGTTCAGCATAGTCAGGTTTTCCGGCGATGAGGAAAAAGCAAAAAGTGTTTACAGCGGCATAACGCCTTTAACAGGAAGAGATGTTGCCGAAGCAGTTCTGTTTTGTGCAAACAGACCCAACCATGTAAATATTAACAATATAATAATCACACCGTTAGCACAGGCATCCACTACAATGATTCACCGGAAAGAATAAGTATTTATAACTTTCCTCTAAAAAGATAACTTCAATAAAATCGAGTATTAGTAAACCTTAAACTTAATCATAGATTCTCACTTTCCCCGTTAAACCGGGGCATGCAGCGGGAATGACAAAATGAAGAATATGCTTTTTAGAGTTACCCCATGTATCAAACAAATAAGGAAATATCTCCCGCTCCTTTGCGAACTATAACGGGTGCTTCGCCGCTTAAATCGATTACCGTTGATGGTTTTCCTAAAATGTTCTTGGAAGCCAACATTAAATCTACTTGAGAATTAAATATTGCTTTTATCTCGTACGGGTCAATTAAAATATCACCTTTCCTATTTGTAGTTGAAGTACTAAGAATCGGGTTACCCAGCTTTTCCACTAACTTTAATGCAACAGAATGATCGGGAATTCTTATACCAACTGTTTTTCGCTTCGAACGTAATTTTTTGGGTACATCTCTTGCGGAAGGAAGAATAAACGTGTAAGGTCCGGGTAAAAGTTTTTTCATTATACGGTATGCATAATCAGAAACCCTGGCATATTTGGCAATATCTTTCAATCCCGGACAAATAAAGCTCAATAATTTAATATCGGGATCGTTTTTTATTGTTTTAACTCTATCGAGCGCATCCTTATTGTAAATGTCGCAGCCAATACCATAAACGGTATCGGTAGGGTAAATAATAACTCCGCCTTCTTTAAGGATATTAACGGCTTTATTCAGATATCTTAACTGCGGATTTACCGGATGTAATTCGTAAAATTCCATATATCTCAATTCCCTCTATTGTTTTTACTTTATAAATTGTTGAATATTTTCGTTAAAAAATCATTCTGCTTCTTAAATAAAAAAGATAATAAGCAAAAAATATTTATTAATATACTGTGCCAGTAAAAATGAATAAGTAATGTACAAATTTAACTTATTCCGTATTTATTTGTTGGATTTTTTAATTTAAAATTACGTATATTTATTGCTCGAATTTTTCGATGCAAAGCATATTAAGGAGAATTTATGTCTAGAAAATGTCAAGTGTCGGGCGTAGGGCCCATAAGCGGAAATAATATTTCCCACGCTCATAATAAGACGAAAAGAAGATTCCTGCCAAATCTTCAGAAGAAAAGAATATGGGTGCAGGAATTGAACCGGTTTGTTACTCTTAAACTATCTACCAGTGAAATAAGAAATATTGCAAAGAACGGAACGGCTCATATTGCCAAAAAGATTCGAAACGGAGAAATTAAAGTTCGATAGAGAGAATCAATTTTAAAATGAAAAAGGGAAGCGTTAAAGCTTCCCTTTTTTATAGGTAATAATCTAAACACTATTCTCTAACAACCCAAACTTTTATCTTTGCACTAACCCTCGGATGCAATTTAACATTAACGCTGTATATACCTAATGTCTTAATTTGTTCATCAATCTCAATTTTTCTTTTATCAATCTCAAAATTCTTTTCCTTGAGCGCATCGGCTATCATTTGAGTTGTAACGGTGCCGAATATTTTATCCTCTTCACCAACCTGTACGGGAATTGTAACGGAAACCTTTTCCATTTCAGCGGCTGATTCTTCTGCAGTGGTTAATTCCTGCTGGCTTTTTCTCACAAGGTTTTTCTTTTCTTCTTCCAACGCACGAACATTTCCTTTCGAAGCAGTATAAGCGATTTTACGTGGAATAAGGAAATTTATTGCGTAACCGTTTTTAACCTCTACCATATCACCTACATGACCGAGAGATTCAAAGTCTTTTCTTAAAATAATTTTCATAGTGCTCCTCTTCTTATCTTACTGTATCTGAAACAAAGGGCAAAAGAGCCATGTGCCTGGCGCGTTTAATAGCCAATGCAAGCTCTCGCTGATACTTTGCGCTTGTACCGGTAATTCTTTTGGGAATTATCTTGCCCTGCTCGGTTACATATTTCTGAAGCATTTTAACATTTTTATAATCAATATACTTGATTTTGTTCTGTGTAAATCTGCACACTTTTTTGGTTTTCATAGCCATAGAATTACTCTTCGTATTATATTAATTAATCTTCTTTAATTAAATCCGATTCTTCACTCGATAAAAATTTATCGAATGAATCTTTAGTATAGTCAACACTTTTTTCTTCGATATTATTTTCAGCCCCGTTCGGCTTAACAGTTTCAGCTTCCGGTATATTTGTTACTTCCGCCGGACCCGCTTCTATTGCATCGCCGTTTTCAGTTACAACCATAATTCCCCTTTTGTTGAGGAATTGAATTCTTCTTGCTTTAATTTCAACAATACTTCTATTATGACCTTCTTCGGTTTTCCAGCTTCTACTCTGAAGCTCGCCGTCAACAAGCACTGCCGAACCCTTTTTAAGCCGGTTCCTGCAGCTTTCAGCAAGTTTATTCCATGCAACAATGCCAACATAACACACGTCTTCCTGCCATTGATTAGAGCTATCTTTAAATCTTCTGTTCGATGCCAGCGAAAAATTAACTACCGGTGTTCCGTTAGTTGTTTCTCTGAAAATTGGATCCTTGGTAAGATTACCAGCAACCATTACAAAATTAATTTCCGGCATTTTCAGTTCCGCCATAATTTATACCTCCATACTATATCATTTATTGGTTTTGCTCGGTTTCAGTCGTTTCTTTATTGTTTTCCTCAGGCACTACTTCCGGTATTACAGTTTTTTCTACTACAGGTGCAGATTGAACAGCAATTTGTGCTTTATTGATCTCAATCTGTTCTAAAGCAGCTTTACTGAGTTTGATAGTGAGATAGCGCAGGATGTTATCATCCATCTTATATAATCTATCAAGTTTAGATAAGACTACTGGTTGGGATGAAAATCGGAAGATTGCATAATATCCGATTTTATTTTTCTTTACGATATACGCTAATCTTTTTCTTCCCCAATCTTCAAAATCTTTTATCTCGCCGCCGTTGTTTGTAATGGTTTCTTTTATGCGGGAAATAATAGATTGAATCTGATCGTCCTCTAACGCCGCATTCATTAATACAGCGGTTTCATACATTCTGTTACTCATCTGGGTCTTAAACCTCCCTACGGTCTAATGGCTCTTATTTTTTACTTTAAATAAGAGCAGGGTGATTAAACATCGTTAATTAAGGGTTCAAATTTATTTAATTAATGGTGCAATAACAAGTGAAACTACAGCCATAAGCTTAATCAAAATATTAAGCGAAGGTCCTGAAGTATCTTTAAATGGGTCTCCCACGGTATCACCTACTACCGCAGCTTTGTGTGGATTGGAACCTTTACCGTACATTTTCCCTTCAATTTCCACACCTCCCTCAATCATCTTTTTAGCATTATCCCAGGCACCGCCGGCATTCGCCTGAAAAATAGCCATCAAAACACCCGATGCAGTTACGCCTGCTAATAATCCGCCCAGCATTTCAGCATCGCCGACAAGTCCAAATATTACGGGGGTAAAAACCGCTAATAAACCGGGGATTACCATTTTGCGAATTGCTGCCTTAGTTGAAATATCGACACACTTACCGTATTCGGCAGAGCCGTCGGCGTTTTCAAAAATTATTTTATCTTCTTCACTCCATTCAGACTGGTCTTTGTCCTGATTTTTCTTCATAACTTTTAAAGCTGCCGACAATGCAGGAATAGATTTAAACTGTCTTCTAACTTCTTCAATCATCGCCATAGCTGCTTTTCCAACAGCACTCATTGCTAATGCCGAGAATAAATAGGGAAGCATTGCACCAAAAAGAAGCCCTGCCATAACTTTCGCTTTTGAAACATCAATAGACCTAATATGTGCGGCAGTCATAAATGCACCGAAAAGTGCAAGTGCGGTTAATGCTGCCGAACCAATAGCAAATCCCTTACCAATTGCGGCGGTTGTATTACCTACTGCATCAAGTTTATCAGTTCTTTTTCTTACTTCTTTTGGAAGTTCGGACATCTCTGCAATTCCGCCTGCATTATCCGATATAGGACCATAAGCGTCTACTGCCAACTGGATTCCCGTATTTGAAAGCATTCCCACAGCGGCTATTGCAATACCGTACATACCGCCAAGCGCAAATGAACCTAATATAGCCGATGCAAGAATAACAATAGGAATTGCTGTGGACATCATACCCGTTGAAAGCCCGGCAATAATGTTAGTTGCACTTCCCGTTATTGATTGGTGCACAATTCCTAATACCGGTCTCCTTCCTGTTCCCGTAAAATATTCTGTTACTATGCCAATAAGTATGCCTGTAGCCAGCCCAATTACTGTGGCGAAAAAGATACCTAATGATGTAATTGTGTAAGTTTCCCCGTACAGCGGATCAGCAAAAACCCACTTAGAAGGCATCATATAATCGATGATAAAATAAATAGCTATTACCATTAAAAACGAAGAGCCAAACTCACCCATGTTTAACGCTTTTTGAGGATCGCCGCCTTCTTTAACCCGGACAAAGAACGTACCGAGGAAAGACATTACTATTCCAACACCCGCAATCATTAAAGGCAGTATTACTGCTGCTAATCCGTTAGATTTATCCGCAAATTCCGGCAACCCGAAGAATGCGGTTCCCAAAACCATCGTGCCGACAATCGAACCCACATAAGATTCAAATAGATCAGCCCCCATTCCGGCAACATCGCCAACGTTATCGCCAACATTATCGGCAATTGTAGCAGGGTTAAGATGATGATCTTCCGGGATACCGGCTTCAATTTTACCAACAAGATCGGCACCCACATCGGCGGCTTTTGTATAAATTCCTCCGCCGACACGTGCAAACAGAGCGATGGATGAAGCGCCAAAAGAGAATCCGGTTATAATTGTTATAACTCTATTTAAATCGGCGATATTACTAACACCGAAAACATTGGAGTATATGATAAAAAGAACACTCAAACCTAAAACGCCAAGTCCTACAACTCCCATTCCCATTACAGAACCGCCAGCGAATGCAATTTCGAGGGCTTTGGCTAAACTGCTTCGTGCGGCGTTTGTAGTTCTAACATTTGCCTTTGTCGCAACCCGCATTCCTATAAATCCGGCTAACGCAGAACAAAAAGCACCTACGAGAAATGAAACGGCAATAACCGGCGATGAGTCTTTACTATCTGCCGCAAAAGCTAACAGCAGTGCAACCGATACAACAAATATTGCAAGCACCTTGTATTCGGCTCTTAGGAAAGCCATTGCGCCTTCGGCAATATAACCGGAAATCTTCTTCATCTTATCGGTGCCGGGATCTTTGTGATTAACCCATGACGTTTTCCACACTGTGTAAAGTATTCCTAATACGCCGAACAACGGTATAACGTAAACAAGTGTTCCCATTTTATCTCCAATTACTTTTTAGTTATTGTTAACTAACTTTTTGATGATTAATTTTCATTTTTGAGTCTGCTGTTTGCATTTAACATTGCATCAACTCCCCCGGTAATAAATTCTTCAATCAAAATTTTTGATGTTTCGAAGGATTCGGATAATAATTTTAATTCGTCATCGGTAAAATCAGAAAGAACGTAATCAGAAAGCCGACCTTCTTCAAAATCATTACCGATTCCAATCCGTAATCGAGGAAACCGGTTTGAATTTAAATGATAAATAATAGATGCGAGACCGTTATGCCCCCCGTCTCCGCCTGAACGTCTTACTCTTATTTTACCCGGTTCCAAATTTATATCGTCACAAATAACCAATAAATCTTCAATATTAATGTTGTGCTGTTCAATAAAATGCTGTGCCGCAATACCAGAATTATTTACGAAAGTTGTGGGTTTAATTAACGAAAAATCGGATTTGTTAACTGTACCCGTGGCAATGTAATATTTGCCTTTTGAAGCTTTAAATTTCAATGACTTTGAATTCGCAAATTGGTCTAAAATGAGAAAACCAGCGTTATGTTTATTACGCTGGTATATGGTTCCCGGATTTCCTATACCTAAAACAGCACGCACTTAATTTAAGATTCTTGTTCTTTTTTCTCTTCAGCAACTTCTTTACCTTTTTCAATCACTTCCGGTTCCTGAGCTTCTTCTCCTTCGGCTAATTCCTCAACTTCTACTTCTTTTTCAACCTTGGGATGTGTAACCGAAACAACAATGGCATCTTCAGAATTCAAAATTGTAACATTCTCATACTCAAGGTCTCTAACATAAACCGCATCACCAATTTGCAGGTTCTCTATATTAATATCGAGATGCGCGGGTATGTATTTCGGGAAGCATTCTATATCGAGCTTGTGCAATGCCAATTGAAGAATTCCGCCTTCTTTAACCCCGGCAGCCAAACCTAAAAGCTGTACGGGCGCATCGACCTGGATTTTTTCGCCTCGTTTAAAACCGATAAGATCGAAATGTATTATTTTATCTGTTACAGGATCAAACTGAACATCTTTTAAAATACATTCATACTCGTCATGCCCGTTTATTTTAAGCGAAATAAGATGAGTCTGAGCCGAGAAAACCAAAGGATGCAGCGCCTGGGCTGAGACATCCATCGAAATAGGTTTATGATGCTTTGAATAAAAGATACCCGGAACCCTGCCTTCATTTCTTAAACTTTTTCTACTCGATTTATCTGAGTTTTTTCTTTCCTTTGCTTCTAATACTACTATTTCCATTCCTTCTCCTAATGTATATTATCCTTTGTCAATATTAAAAAGTGAACTAATTGATTCGTTATTAAAAGTTCTACGGATTGCCTCGGCAAACAAATCGGCAGCAGAAATAACTTTTATTTTATCCGAATGAGGTTTGCCGCCTAAATCTATAGTATCCGTAACAAATAATTTTCTAACTTCTGAGTTTTCAATTCTTTCAATAGCCTCGCCCGATAACAGCGGATGAGTTACAGCGCCGTATATATCTCTTGCACCCTGTTCTTTAAGAGCTTTAATTGCCCCGATAAAAGTACCGGCAGTATCGATCAAATCATCAACAATAAGAACATCTTTGTTCTCAACATCGCCGATAATATGAACAACCTCAGTAAGATTCTGTTTGGGTCTTCTTTTGTCGATAACAACCAGTCCGCAGTTCAAAAGTTTAGCATAAGATCTTGCTATTTTTATGCCGCCGACATCCGGCGAGACAATTACCAGGTTTTCTTTCAGGTGATCGAATTGACCGCGGAAAACTGATGAGCCGTATAAATGATCAAAGGGGATATCAAAGAATCCCTGAATTTGTGCTGCGTGTAAATCCATGGTCATCACCCTGTCTGCTCCGGCAGTAGTAATAAGATTTGCAAACAGCTTAGCACTAATAGAAACTCTCGGTTGATCTTTTCTATCCTGCCTTGCATATCCAAAATAAGGAAGAACAACATTAATCCTTTTTGCAGATGCTCTTTTTGCGGCATCGATCATTATAAGCAATTCCATTATATTATCTGCAGGAGGGCATGTAGATTGGATGATAAATACTTCCAACCCGCGAATATTCTCTTTATACTTTACCCAAATTTCACCGTCGCTAAATCTTTTTAACTCGATCGAACCTAAACGTTTTCCTACTCTGCTTGCAATTTTATTTGCCAGAGAAAGGTTGGAACCTCCAGAAAACATAATATAATCGTTGGCAGACATTAATTTACTTTAAGGATTACATCTTTTTTAAAATAGAAATGAAATATACTGAAAACGAAAAGCTTAGTCAATAAAACAAGGGTATCTGCACGTTACATTTTTAAATTTTTATACTTTCAATCTTTCTTTTTCCGGAAGAGAAAGAAAATGACAATTGCCAAAACCGCACCGGTAAGCATATATATCCAATCCGGCGTCTTTTTTAATCTGAATGGTCTGAAACTAACCGATATAGTTTTACCTCCGCCGATTTCCGATAACGCAAAATCCCATGTGAGAGTTCGCCCGTTTACCTTATTTGCATTATGATTAAGAATTGTACCGGAGAAAGTATATTTGTAAACCACGTGAAATCTGCTTTCATTTATTCCGAAACCGGTAGCAATTGGAGGAATAAACTGGCTAAAATGTATTATCCCGGAGCTTTCTTTTTTGAACACGAACCTGGAATCTGAAAAAGCGCGTGTAAGATTTAATGAATCAATTCTGTTAAAGGAAAGGTCTATTACAGCATGTGTGGTACTATCGGTAGAATCGGTATAAACCCTGACATTTTCAATTTTTGTATAATCTGAAGCAAACTCCTTCCTTACAGAATCGGGTTCAAATATTCCAATCTTTTCAGCTACGCTTTTGCTTTCCGCATCGGGCAATTTCATCCAGTAATCGATATGCATTATCCCCGACCCGTCAGGATATAAAATTACCTCCTGAACATAATTCAAACAACCTGTAATATTAATAATTATCGATAGTAAAAGCAGCCGGTAGTATAGCTTCATAATTTAAACTGAATATTTTTATCTGAAAAGATAATATCAAATGAACCTTCTTAAAATATAGTGAATCAAATTTATATAAATAAATATTATTTTCATTATTTTTTGAGATTGATTAAATTAAAATGAGGTAATGTTATGCCCACTTATGATTATAAATGTCTTGAATGCAATAATAGGTTTGAAATGTTCCAACCTATAATTGCAGAACCCATAAAGAATTGCCCCAAATGCGGCGGGAAAGTAAAAAGATTAATAGGCGCGGGTGCAGAACCAATATTCAAAGGGACGGGTTTTTATCAAACAGATTATAAAAATTCATCTTCGCCGGGCAACGGCGGCAACGGCAAGGATACAGCGAAAAAACAATCGACATCCGGCAGCAGTTCCGAAACATCAAAATCTTCAAAGTAATTTATTTGACTTATTTAAAATAACTCAAGTTGACCGGTAAAAAATAAAAAAAATTATAATATTTGTAGAACAGAAAAAAAAATAAAGGGATAAAATGTTTAGATTACAAAGAATCCCAGTAAAGATAGAATTAATACTTGCAGATTTACAAATATTCTTCAACGATCATCAATGGTTACATTTTCAAAGCATATTGTTGTCTCTGTTGCTAACACCGTATAGAGCAACAGTTACAGGAATGTTTAAGATATTATCATTCGGTACACA
>BDSV01000027.1 GCA_002898075.1 bacterium BMS3Abin03 | reverse complement strand
TCTTCAACTGATTTTCTTTGTTCCGAAACCGTGGTTAATAAGACTTCAACCTGGCTAAAGATGAATTTTCTTTTTTGATTATTTTCTTTACGGTTTTTATTCCAATCCCCTAACCACTTCAAAATAAGACCTAAAAAAAAGATTAGAACTGCAATAAGTGCTGGAACAATTGTTTGAAATGCTGTTTCATTAGAAACCCCAAAGATGTCTTGCCAAATGCTATTCAAAATAAAATCATTCTATTAACCTCTGAATCTTATGCTTTATTCCAGTACCCTGTCTCCGATAAAGTTTCGAACCCATTTGAGAAACAAAAATAAAATGGGGAGTTGCCTCCCCATCAAATTATCTGAGAAGAATCATTTTTTTGGTATCGATGAAAGAGCCTGCCCTCAATTGATAGAAATACACTCCGCTCGGCAGGTTTGTCGCGTTAAACTCAACCTGATGATATCCTGCTTCTTTTTCCTCATTCAGCACTACGGCTACTTCCTCTCCGATTGCATTTAGAATAGTTATCCTTACGTTGGATTTATTTTTTATGCTAAACCTAATTGTAGTTGTGGGATTAAATGGGTTTGGATAGTTCTGTTCAAGCACGTATGAATTAAATGCTCTCCACTCTACTTCCACCATATCTGAGTACTCATAGCTTCCATCATAGTCAACCTGTTTTAATCTGTAGTAGTACTTTCCATTATCCAAATTCTTATCTGTATAGCTGTAATTATGAAGCTCGGTTGTAGTTCCGTTACCATCTACAAATCCCACAGTGAAAAATTCTGTTCCCTCTTTGTTTCTCTGTATTTCGAAACCCAGATTATTTAGCTCTGTTGCAGTTGACCAGTTTAGATTAACAGCATTTGTTGTAACAGAAGCTGAGAATGAAAGAAGTTCTACGGGAACAATAGTTGAATCGGAGATATAACTGTAATAAACATCTTGTTCACCATTAAACGTAGCTGCCCATGCAAGCCGTGCACCGCTACTATCGGAAACCATATCGAAGTAATCACCCATCTTTTGCTGGTTTGGCCAGCCAACATGAGAATTAAAAAAATCCGAAAGTCTTTCATTTTGCGACCAGGTCGTTCCCCCGTCCTCCGAATTTGAGTAATACAAAGCTGAAATATTACTTCCGGTATTATCACGAGTATCCAGCCATACTACATCAATACGTCCGTTTGGAGCAACCGACATAGTGCCGAACCATTGATATTCTGTATTACCGGGATCATCATTAATTCTAATTGGCGAACTCCAGCTAACACCTCCATCTGTGCTGCGAACAAACATAACATCTGCCGGATCAGAAGTTGAATATCGATCAACAGAACATAATAAGTAAATATTGCCGTGATAAGGACCGCCGGATGTGTCGACCGCTATTATTGTTTGTCCGAGTAATCCACCAGGATTAGGCCCGCCGCCATAAGAAATAGAGCCATCCAGATTTACAACCGTAGCCATATCCCATGCTACTACTACACCGGAGTTCTGTGCGTTTGTAGATCTCGCAACTAGAAAATCATATCCGATTGATGCACCGATATAAAGATCACCATTGGGTCCAACAGCAAGCGTTCCCCAAAAAGGATCATCGGGGATTGTAGTACAGTCTTCAAAACTTCCACCGTTATCAGTCGAACGTGTAAAAAAACCAGGATAACAAACGCTGTAATTAGAAGTCCAGAAGGCATAGATATGTCCGGTTCCGGGACCGCCTGTTTTATCTATTGTCATCCATTGTTTGTCTCCACCCTGAGCAAAAACCCCACCATTCCAAGAGGCTCCGCCGTCTGTTGATTTAAATACATTACAGAAAAAATCCGAATCGACTGTTAAACTGTTATAATAAATGTTACCGTTTTTATCGGCATCGAGTACCGGATCAGAACGGAATATACCCGGCTCGATTACACCTGGAAACGTCCAGGTCTGTCCACCATTAGTTGTAAAAGCCCATCCCGCCTGACGGAAATTACTATTGATTGTATTGAACTGCCGCCATCCTATTGTCATTCTATTCGGATTATTCTGATCAACAGCAATTGAAGGTTCATTTGCAGCATCTCCAACTATGTTCTGCCCGTTATTATCAACGTTTACCTGAACCGTGGAAATATTACTCATAAGATAATTATAGGCAGGCGATCTTTCTTGACTTTCCCTTGGAACCGGGATATAATCATCTTCCTTAATTTCATGATGTGCAGTAGGACTTGGTGGGTTACCTGATTTTTTTTCTTTTATTTGAGAAAAAATTAGATTTGGTTCGATGAGAAAAACTATAATCAGAAAAAGAATTAACCTGACAATAGTATTAAATCTCTTCTTTTCAAATATACGATTCATATTATTTCTCCCTGTTTAGATTTTGGAAGTTCTGAAATTTTATTTAACATAATTTACAAACAATATTGTTATTCTACTGCAATACGGCAAAATTATTTATTAGTATTTATTGAAATTGATTTTCGATATTTGTGATACCTTAACGGTAGAACCCATTAATAATTTAACATAGAGCTGGTCATCTGAAGTATAGGAAACCAGGATATAAAATTATTTTTATCTTGATAAATATACTTTGTTCTTTTATTATTTCTGATAAAACCTGGAGGTTTACAGGTTAACAACATTATCATCGGATTACTTTTAATAAACGTTCTATATTGTTTGTCATCCCAACATATCTTTGGTTATAATATTTACTTTCTAGAATATAAATAAAGTACATTTGCAAAGAATACTTTCTTAGTTTTTATCTTGAAAATGAATTGCGGTAATTTGTACCCACGACGTGATTCGAACACGTGACCTACGGTTTAGGAAACCGTTGCTCTATCCTGCTGAGCTACGTGGGCATTTTCAATAAAATAAAAATTATACATCGTTCGTGCTTTTCGAACACGTGTCCCGACTTTGTCGGGATTAGGAAACCGTTGCTCTATCCTGTGTGCCGGGGCGTAGTTGATTTCAATCAACGAAGACTGGCTGAGCTACCGGGACATCAAAAAAAATAAAAAATTAATATGAAGAATTTTAATATCAATCGTAAAAGTAATTAAGATTAACTTTAGTTAAAAACTATAATTAAATAAACATCTTTATTACATTCAATCCCATTCATATTTTGAGATTTTAGAAGTAAACTATGTGCTGCATAAATTATAGGTATGGCTGGATGTCTGTATGGAAATAAGTTTAAAATTCAATTCATTCAATCATACAACCCTAGCGCGGTGAACCGCAAATCGTGAAATTTTATTATTCACTTAAAAGATACAAAAACTAATGCATTATTATAAATTTCTAATTAACCTAATTTTTCTAATTTCTAATCAAATAACAATCCACAATAACCAATAACACAAAAAATTTATTGAAGTCCTATGTATGTCGTTGTTGATTGTTTGTTTTGGATATTGTTCATTTTTTAGGTCAATCCCGACAAAGGTCGGGATTAGAAATAAGGTCAATTTTATTTAAATACTACAGAATATTATTTCGCTTTAATTTCTTGACAAAAAAAACAAAGATTTGATTAAGGATGCTATACAATCGTATTTTTTATATTTTCGGAATATGTAAATGCCCGTATATTTTTTACGGCTTGCCGCACCGGGAATTTATCTATTTTTACTAAACAATTATTATAATAAGTTTGATAATAAAATTAAACAGGTTTAAGATGAACAAGTATTTGATTTGGATCCCTTTAATATTATTTCTCGTCAGTTGCTCTAAAGATGATAATTCAATTGTTGCTGATACGGATTATACAGCTACCGGGTTTCTAATGGGAAAAATAAATACTGTAACCTGGTCTGCGGATAAAATTGAAGCGCATAAGGAGGCAAGCACAATTTATATTACAGGAACTAAAAATTATGATGCCGGTTCTTTATATTCTGCTTCAAAAATAAATTTCCGCATTATAAATTTAACCCAACCGGTAACCGCCGGAATAGGTGAAAATGAACCGGGTTATCAATATTTTGTAAAAGCTAACTACACATTAACATTTACAGATGGATCAAAAGATAAAGTTTATACGGCTTACTATAGAAATTATAGTCTCATGAATCTCACCAGGATAAACGATAAGGGAATCGATGCTACATTCATCTTCAAAGCTTACTCCGGAGATTTTTCAGATAGTGTAATTGTTACAGACGGTGTTTTTAAAATCGATTATTGAAGAATTCATTTCCGGCTAATTAAATAATTTGAACCTGTCTAACTCATCTTCAAGCGGTATGGATAAGCAGAAATAATATAAGATAAAAGTAAAAAGAAAAAAGACTTTAGTGCTAATACAATAAAAGCGATTTAAAGTTGTTGTTAATCTAAATTCGTGTTAATTCGTGAAATTAGTGGCTAAGAATTTTGGATATGATCGAGCATACTGCAACGGAGAATTGTTTTTAGCTACCCACCTTCTCATAGAATTCATTTACTACGAATCACACTAATTGATCTCTAATATTCAACCAATTAAGTGCGCAGTGAAGTTGTAAGGTTAAAACAAAAAGACAAAAATTCATTTTTCCAACATTCCAATATTCCAGTATAGCTTAATAGGAAAAACTGTAAATAATTTTTACATTTATAATATTTTTTACAAAAAAAGCGGTATTTATTAAAAATAAATTGAAATTGTTTCTATTTTAAGTTTATAATCAACTTTAACCTTCGCTTTAATAATGGCACCAGGATTGCCTTATGGGAGAAAATCTTTCATAAAAACAATTAGGAGGCAAAAATGATTTTATTTTTAATGATAGGGATCGTATTCCTTGGAATAGTAATTTATATTTCTGCGTGGATGCGAAGTATAAAGAAGGAAAATGAAAGGTTATTCGGTAAATATTCTTTTAGATAATTTACAAACCATTTTCTTTAACCTCTGCCGGCAGGATTTTTATTCAACAAAGAATTCTATGGCGGGGGTTTTTTGTTTTAAATAAATCATAGCTGCGAGTTAAGTTCAATGATATTGCTTAATGCAATTATATAATTGATCTAATTAACCTAACTGACCTAAAAAACGACCAATAAAAAAATTGTGAAAAGCCGGATAATTAATCATTACATACTAAACCAGTACGTAAACTTAACCATAAAAATATTATCCGGTGTTAGATCGACCAAATTATTGATTGACTTACCAAAGCCAATATCTCCCGACCCTTCAACATCTGCCCTCGATTGTGTCCACACGAAAAAGATAACCGAACCGGGTAAATACTCCCATCTCAAAACCGCATTACCTCTTAATGAAATAAAATTAAAATCATTATTGCCAATGCTAATTTCGGGAGCCGGACCATCTCCATCCGGATCGGCTATATAATTTTCATCATCAAAAGTCGAACCATCCTCTCCGTAATTTATAAAATCATAAGTGCCGGGAGTTTTTAGCTCTTTATATTTAACATACTTGCCGGTCGAAATTAATGGCTGAACATAAAGCTGTAAGCTTAAAGTCGGGCTGAATGTCCAGTTCAATCTTATACTTGCAGAATATGTTTTTTGATTGAGTTCACCGAAGACATACCGCTTACCGAATGTTTCGGTTGCAAGCGGGTCATCATAAGCACCGATGTACTGGGAGTAATCATGGTTGTTTTCCAAACCGGGATCGAAACTAATTGAAATGTTTGGTGCAGGTCTGATCTCGATCCCGAACCCGAATGACCAGAATTCTGAAAAACCGTTTTGGAACATATTTGTATAAAAATTTAGTATCCAATCATTCCTGTTATCTGTTCTTAAAAAAATACTCCCGTATAATTGTGACGGATTAAGTGTAAGCGGACCGCCTCTTGTTCGTGTGCTATTCATGGTTTCAGGCGAAAATCCCAAATTCCAGTTTAAATTATAGTAATTCAGGAATTCATATCCTCCATAATGGAATAAACCCTCACTTGTAATATTACCGCCGAAATCATAACTTCTGAAAGTAGCGAGCATTAATATAAGCTGACGATAAAAACTCGTCGGAATGGTCCAATTGTAACGGGCGCCAACATGCATATTAATTACATCCGAGCGGTAGAAAAATCCGAGATCATTTACATCAAAGGAAGGAGTAATAAAACCAAAAGCACTGTTTACAAAGAAGTTTCCTTTTTGCTTATTCAAAACAAACCTGCCGGCAAAACCGGTTAGTGATGTAGCATTTGAGTCAACAGCCACCTGGCTTGCATCGGGTCTTTGAAAATAATGTCGTGAACTTTTCTGCAGATCAATCAGGCGCTGATTGTTGCCGGTTAAACGGCTCATCCCTGTCCAACCGGCAAGCACCCAGGTTCGGGAAGAATCGAGAAAAGTCCATCCATCTAATCCAACAGAAAGGGAACTCGCGTTAAACTGATCTTTTAGCCGCTGATCTTTAAAATCTCTTAATGCAAGCGTTGATAATATACCAAGCCCCTGGCTTCCTTCATCAAATTCTTTTTCGGTTCTAATCACTCCGTAATAGGCAAGCGGTTCTACTTCAGCATTGGATTGGACACCGTTATTCTGAATTCTTGCAAACTCTCTTTTTGTTAATGATTGAACGGTTCCAAAATTCCAGCTGCCGCCAATCTTTCCTGTAAGTTTAGCAGCACCTAAAATATGAGTGCCTTCGGGATAATCCACGTAATCCGATGAAGGTACACTACCCTGCGGTTCTCTTCCGATACGCCTGCTGTAAAAGAATTGAGGATTACTCCAGTTAAAGCCCCAATAATTGGTTGCACCGCCCTTGCCGAAATTAAATATGGAGGAACCCTCGATAAAGAAAGGTCTTTTCTCAGGAAAAAAAGTTTCAATATCGGTTAAATTAATTACTGCCGGATCGATCTCTACCTGTCCGAAATCAGGGTTGATCGTTCCGTTCAAAGTTAATCCCGAACCGATGCCCATTTTAAGATCTAAACCAGCACCCGGCAAATAGTTTGAACCGTCGTTAAACGGATTGCCGTCATCGGGTTTTATATATTCTGCTTTGCCTGTAATGTAAGGAAGAAGCTCAATTTGCAACGGCGGAGAAATATCACTCATCCCTACTAATTCAGCAAAGTGTGAAACAAAACTGCTTTCGGTTTTAGGAATAAACACGAGAAAATCCTCTTCATTATTTCGTGCAATATTTCTTCGAAAATTTATTCCCCATATATTTGGACCGGATGCATAAAATTTCATCTGAGAAAAAGGGATTCGCATTTCTACCGTCCAACCAATGCTGTCGATGTTTGCGGATCCTTCCCACACACCATCCCATGAGTCATCAAAACCGGTATCATTAAACAGAACGCCATCTATTAGCGTACCTGCCGAATTAACTCCAAAAAAGTAGCCGCTTCTTTTATCATGGTAAGGATCGAAACCTACGGCAAATTCATCCGAATTAAGCCAGACATCCCTCCGCGAAAGCCGTGAAATAATGGAGTCGGGCGAGGTATCATACATACGTGCGGCTATGTAAATTGCATCATCATCATACGCTACTTTCACTTCGGTTTTTTGAGTAGGTGCAGCACCTTCGTCCGGTGTGAGTTGAATAAAACTACTAATGCCTTCTATTCCATCCCATAAAGATTCATCCAATTTGCCGTCTATTTTAACCGGCTCGGTAATTCTATGTGCATTAATTTTCAGATCATCATTTTTAATACGAAGCGTGTCGGGGTCTGTTCCGAAAATGAATTGCGAACTAACTAAAAAAAGAATTATAAACAGTTGGTGCTTCATACCTTATTATTTTATATTTTTTCAAGTAAACGATGCTGTTGATAATAAGTTCTGTTAAAAGAAAAAACGGGCTGTATCTAATGAACATACAACCCTAATAATTTTCATAACAGTTGCAAAACTAAATAAAAATATTTGCGGGGTTGAGCTTATATTTATGAACGGTAAAAAATAGTGATGAAAGTCCTACTCCATTTTTCTTATTTTGATTTTACCCATGTGAACATTCAATTCAATTACACTGCCGCCGTTGTTTAACTTATATTCTGCTTCAATCTGCATTTTATTTTTATTCTTATTAATTGAAAGCGGCTCGAAGTCGGATTCAATCTGGTCCATCTTGTTTTCATCGTTTCCCCACATCAATACGTTTGTTTTTGCAATGATTGTAGCATTAGCAGAAGAAGGAATAAGTAAAGTAATATTTCCGACACCCGAGTTAAATTCACTTTTGCTTTTACCGTCGGGATAAAGTTCCGCATAAATATTACCGGCACCAGTATTAGCTTCGATAGGTCCTTTTATATTTTTTAGCTTGAGGTTGCCAGCACCGGAATTTGTTTCGACCTTGCCGCTTGCACCGGAAAGTTTTATGTTTCCGCCTGCGGTATTTATTTTAGCACTCCCGGAAACATAATTAACTTTAATATTCCCCCCGGCGGTTGATACTTCCGCATCGCCACCTACATTTTCGACAGAAATATTTCCACCGGCAGTTGAAATTTGTGCAGTGTGAGTAATATTACCGACCTTTATATTACCGCCGGCAGTATTGATATCGGCTTCGCCGTCAATATTTCCCAATTTCATATCTCCTCCGGCAGTACTTACATCGGCTTTACCTTTTATATTTCCTAATTTTATGTTTCCTCCTGCTGTTGAAATATCAATCGTTCCATAAATATTATCTGTCGATATGTTGCCGCCGCCGGTTAAGATTTCAACTTTACCCGAAACATCCCCTTTAAGTTTAATATTTCCGCCACCGGTGCTAAAGTCTAAATTAATTTTGGAAAGCCCGGAAATCTCCAGCTCAAAATCGTCCGAGTCTTCACCGCGGAATTCAACTTTTATCGTATTTCCCTGTTTCTGTACGGTGAACAGACCGAGTTCCTCTTGTATAATATTTTTACCTTCAACTTCAACCCGGCTGCCTGAACCGGGGGTGTAAATTATATTACCGAAATTTATCGCAACTTTAAGATTGCCGCCTTCGGAAAGGGGAAATGATTTTTTCACTGTTTCCTGCGCGAAAGAAATGGCTGAGAGAGTAATCAAAATAATTACTGCCTCGATAATTGTTTTTCTATGCTTCATTTTAGTTGTACTCCTGTAAAATGGTTTTACTTTTATAACGGATATAATTGTTGTCATCCATCCGCAATTTATTTTTGAATAAATCAACTTCCGAATCATTCAATTTATTTCCATTATTAGCAGCATCTGCCAATGCGTTTATAGCTTCGATTCTTAATCCCGATACACTATCATTCGTTAACACATATAGAAAAGCAAGTTTTATCCGGTCGTCGAAAGGAAGCTTTTTTAATACTTTTAATGCTTCTCTTCTTACACCGGGATTTTTATCAGTCATTACAACTGTTATTAAAGCAGATTTAACATCGCTATCAAATTTAAATGTCTTTTCCGAATTCATTGCATTTATCGAGTTTAACCGGGAACCGGGATTTTGTGCATTCAGCATCGAATAAGTAAGAATATTTTGAATCATCGGGTCGTCCACGCTTCCTTTCAACGAAATTGTTTTAACTGCATCGAATGTAAATTCAATTGTTCCGTCGGCAGGATTTGAATCGATAAAGCTTATGTTATTAATCTGAACATCAGAACCGGTTAACGAGAATTCTGTGTTTGCCTGCTTCTGCTTATTAACCGGATTTACGAATTCGGTTTTGAAAAGGATATAACCGGTAAAAATTCCTATTGCCAGTATGGCTGCACCGGCTAACGCCGTACGATAGGGTAATGAAATAAAATCGAAAAACCTTCCCGTAAGATTTATAAAAGAAGATCCTTTTTGCTTCTCGATTTTCAGCGCACCCCTTAGCTGCGCCCGGGCTTCAGATAGAATTTTATCGTCAACTTTATTTTTGCCACGTTCGGTAAGAATTGACAGAAGATTCTTCTGCTGCTCAAGCTCTTTTTTGCATTCATCACACTCAATTAGATGATCATTGAGCTGTTCCTGCTCGTCTTTATTTATTTCTCCGTAAAGAGAAAGTCGAATCCATTTTTTATATTCATTATGATTCATTTAAAACTCCGTTTTCTCAAAAGACTTTATAAATTTCAAACTGTATTTAAAGTTTTACTACGTTCTTCGAACTGTTTAACAAAGTAAATGTTCTTTGTGTTTCTTTGAGTCCTGGTGTCTTTGTGGCAAATAAAAGTTTTACATATCAAGTGAATTCTTTTCTTTTAGCCTCGAAGACTCAAAGACACAAAGTTTCACTAAGTTATTTTTAAATAGTGCCCGATTTCTATTTCTAGATTTTAACATAATATTTAAACTGATTCGTAAACCGGTTTTAATTTTTTTCTTAAATTTCTTACTGCATCGAACAAATATTTTTTAACCGTGCCTTCTTTACAATTTATCATCAGGGCAATCTCCCTGATTTTATAACCTTCGTAATGCTTAAGTATAAAAATCATTCTCTGCTTCGGCGATAAACTTTCTACCGCATCATTCACCAAATCACCTAAATCAACAGAATCGATAATTTCATCAAGGTTAGAGCTTTCATCGATCAATTCTATACTTTTCTCTTCAAATTCGTTTTCCTGTTTTCTGCTTAGCGGATATTTAAGATGTTCTTTCCGACGGCTCATATATGTTAAACAAACATTAGTCGTTATCCTGAACAGCCATGTAGAAAACTCACTTCGCATTTCAAATTTTTTCAATCCCCTGAAAACCCTGATAAATACTTCCTGATAAATATCCTTTGCATCATCTTCATCACTAATATATTTTAATGCGATTGAGAGAACTGTCCTATCATAACGATAGACCAATTCTTCAAAAGCAGCATCATCGCCTTTTTTTGCCTGTAATACTAATTCGAAATCAGTTAATGCCATTAATTCCTTCCGATAAACAATTACTTAGACTAAGTTAACGGGAGAAAGGTTGGGGATAAATAGGATAAATTATTAGTTAGATATTAAATTAACTGGGGTATGTACATCTCTACAGTCATCTAATTAATATTCATTATCTTAGTATATTTCACAGGATTATGAAGTACAGCTTGCTCCATTACTCTTTTGAACAAAAGTCCTCTACTCTTTGATGTTCTACGGTTATACCGAAATACAAATTCATCAAGATACGAGATTAGCCTGTCTCTACTGGTAAAATTTTGGTGTGTTCCAATCAACCATCTTTTAAGCAAAGATGCTACCCTGTGGGCATTTGGCAACATTTCTTTGTCATCATCTTTAACAGTTGCTTTGTCTATCCTGTGCTCATATCCATTTTGTTTTAGACGATTGTAACCTTTCCACCCATCTGT
>BDSV01000026.1 GCA_002898075.1 bacterium BMS3Abin03 | reverse complement strand
CGTATGAGTGCCGGTTGTATGTACAACCCTGGGGATTCAGGTTGGAGGATATTGCTTTTGACAAGATTTACTTGTGGCAAGGAGAACTGGATGTAAACGTTCCCGTCTCTGTGGGTCGTGCCATGGCTGAATCGATCCCCAATTGCGAAGCTAAATTCTATCCGGACGATGCCCATTTATCGACACTCTTTAACCACATGAAAGAGATCATGGGATCCCTGCTCTCTTGAGTGCTTGTTTCGGCTGCCTAACGTTATAAAGGATTCATCTCGAAATCCACCTTCTTCGAAGATAGTAATGTACAATCGGCTATGCAAGAAAAATATTAAACGTGTCCATTATATTTTTATATTTTTATAATTAGGGTTTGCTCGAATCTGTATAAATGTTGTAATAAAACGATAACTCGAATTATTAACTGTTTTAACAGTTTAATATTTTAGGCGGTCAACTTGAGACCTTTTAAATTTTATCATTAAATTAGTAATCTCACAGGAGTGGTAACTATCAGTTACCTATAAGAGTTTTCTTTTCTAAATAAGTTTTATTAGACACTTCGATCTCAATAGAATTTCTGAGAAAAAGGGATAAACAAAGAACTCATCTAATCTGTTCGAGCAGTAATATCTAAATGTAAAAGTTTCCATTTTATTCTATTCTCTAGTACCCATCTATTTAATTAGTGATATCCTCCCATCAAAAAGTTTACAAATTACTTAGCATAATTTCAAAACAAATGATAATTTAAAATAATGCTTTATTAATAATTGTGAATTAAAAGACTTCAAAGGGAGAACAGTTATGAAAAAATTATTTACAGGAATATGTATCATCTTAATTCTTGCCTCCGTTTCAATCTATCCGGATAAAAAAACAAACAACGATGGTGATGTTCAGCTATTACCAAAAGGAGTTTATATTTTACAGCTCGATAACGGCTTAAAGGTTCTTCTGATTGAAAACCCCGCATTACCGATGGTAGGAATAAATGTGGTCGTTAAAGTCGGTTCTGCTTACGAAACATTTGCAACGAGCGGAATGAGCCATATGCTGGAGCATCTTTTATTTAACGGAACCGATTCTCTGACACAAAAAGAATTGTATGATGCTACGGATAGGATAGGAGGTTACAACAACGCAAATACCGGCGAGTATTATACAAATTATATGATGGTTACTCCGGCTGAAAATATTTACGAAGGGATGAAGCTGCAGGCAGATATGCTGTTCCATTCGACTATGCCCGGAAAGAAGTTTGAAAAAGAAAAAGGAATAGTAATGGAAGAGATTGCCAAATCATTGGCTAACCCGGAAGAACAAGCTGAAAGAAATATTTCCTCCATTATTTATAAAGGACACGCACTTTCTTTACCGACGCTGGGTACTTATGCAACAATTAAGGGAATGAAACGGGATGATGTTTATTCATTTTATAAGAACTTTTATGTGCCTAACAATATGATAATGAGTGTGATCGGAAATTTTAACAGTGAAGATATGATAGAAAAGATAAAAAAAGTGTACGGGATAATTTCACCCGGTAATATAAATTTGCATGAAAGTCCTAACTGGGGAACCGGTTTTGAACAGCCCAAAAATAATTCGAAAATTGCCGGGGAAACCTATCATCGTTTTTATAAAGGGACACAAACCCAGGTGGATTTAGTTTATAATTTACCGGGTAATCTTCCTTCAGCGTTTTTCGAGCTTCTCGATCTCTCACTCAGCATTAAAAAAGATTCATTAAAAAATTACTTGGATGAAAAATATCCCGGGGCAATCAGTGATATATCCTTTTCAACAAGAACTAATCCTGTAAAGAAATATTTAACGGTTACAATCAAATTCAAAAATGATTCCGCTCTTATTAATATAACCGATTACTTTATAGATAAAATGAAAAAGCAAAATCTTTCACTTGCTCCCGAAATTATTACTACCGAAGCAGTTAAAACACGAACTGATTTTTACAAGTATATTGAAAAGCCGCATTATTTTGGGATCTTTAATGCAGATGAAATTGCTGAATATGGTATTGAATCTATCTTTGAATCATATACCGAATCCGGTTATTTTGAAGCGGGAAAAATGTTAAACGGTTTTTCCATCGTTTCGGAACCGGCTGTAATAATTCAGCATTCGTTCGTTTCGAATGAAAGTACTGCCGGTAAGAAATCTATACAAATAAATTTATTTAAAAACGGAGCAAAGAAACCCGTTGTTATCGCAAAGCAAAACAGCATTAGTGAATTACTTGCCATCCATTACCTTATTAAAAACAAGGCATATTATGAATCGAAGTACGGGAGAAATGCCGCTATGATCTGGCATGACACTTTCGGACAAAGGATGGAGTCACCTGAAAATAAAAAAGAGAGCATCAACTACGGGTTAACTTTCACGGTTAATGATAATCCTTATATACCGATGGATAATATTTATCTCAGCCCGGCATTCGGATACATTCGTGTGGAAGGATTGGCTGATGATGTTTCCGGCGCAATTAATTATTTGAATACGCAGATGCTGAACTTTGTGCCTACTAATGATGAATACGAAAAAGCATCACAAAAATCACAGCTATGGGCGATGATGAGGCATGAGAATAAAGCGATGAAATTATTTAACGACTCATATCAGAAAATTATCTTCAAACCAAAAAAATATTCTTACCCGTCCGAAGAGCTTACTTACGAAAAATTGTTGGAGTTCGGCAAGGAATATTTTAATCCTCAAAATATGATTATCTCTGTAGTGTCACCTGAATCTATCGAAAATATAAATAACGATTTCTATAATTTTTACAAAAACGATAATGTGCCATTAGTTGATGAACCGGCATACCGCCGTGAATATAAGGATATAACCCGTGAGTACACTGTGGAAGATACCGTAGGCGGAGAGCAGTCTTATCTGTTTTACGGTTTCATAACCCAGGTTGATGAATATGATAAACCTGCGCTCAAAGCTCTTTCATTATTACTCGGCGATAAGATTATTTTTGATATTCGTGAAAAACAGGGACTGGCTTACCGCATGAGCGCAGGAATAAACGTGATTAAAGACAAAGCGCTGTTTTATATAAATATGGGAACAAGACCGGAAAACGTCGATAATCTTATACCTCAATTCCCACAGTTTTTTACTAAAGAGTACGCTAAATCTTTTAATGCGGATGAATTAATTAAACGGGTTAATATGTATCTCGGTAGAATGATGTTCCGGAGGCTTTCAAGTATAAATCAGGCATATTACCTTGCTCATTCATATTACTTCGATGGCGATATTTATGCGGATGAAGAATCGTTAGCAGAATTAAAAGAAGTAACTATTGATGATGTGAAAAATGTTGCGGATAAATATCTGAAAGTTACTTATCCGGTTAAAGTTGTTATAAGATAATTAAAATTAATTACTGGGATTTAAAACTGTTAAAAAGTATTCTTTATACCAGTTTTAGGAGCTGTACAAAAGAACTTTGTGAACCTTTGTGTCTTGGAGACTTTGTGGCAGATGTGCCAAATTTGTTCAATATTATAAACTTTTTGTGGCTACTAAGGCACAAAGACTCTAAGATTCACTAAGAATTTTTACTTTTTGGACTGCCTCTCAGAATGAAAAGTTTTTTTAGTTTCATTAAGACAATTATTATAACTTTATAAAAGTATCAAATAAGGGAAGTGTCATGAAATACAAATCACTTTTAATTGGAATTACAATTTTTACAGGTACTGTCTTTGCACAGGCACCGCTTATTCACCATGAAATAAATGCTCAGGTTGATCCGATTACTTCAGCCGTTATGGTTTCTGATGAGATCACTATTCCGGCTGATAAGCTTAGCGGCGATTTGGACTTTAAATTGAACAGTGCACTAAACGTTTCTTCCGAAACTGCCGGAGTTAAGATTGAAAAGATTAAAGAAGGATTGAGCGCTAAAGATGTAGGAATGGACAGGGAAGAAACTGAATCATCGAATGAATTGCTGTTGAATGAATATCGAATTACTGTTCCGGCAGATCATTCCGGCGATTTAAAATTTCTGTTGAAATATAACGGTGAAATAAAATCACCCATAAAACAAAGTGCAGAAAATTACGCAAGAGGTTTTAGCGAATCTCCAGGAATTATTTCAGACATAGGTGTTTATTTAGCGGGGTCAACTTATTGGGTTCCTTATTTCAACGATGATTTAATAACATTCAATCTTACTGCCAAAACTCCGGCTGGATGGAAAACAGTTAGCCAGGGAACAAGAACAAAAGATGAAGATGTTGACGGTGTGCATATTGATAGATGGGAATCACCCGAACCGATGGAAGAAGTATTTCTGATTGCCGCAAAATTTACGGAGTATGATCAAACTGCGGGTGCAGTAAAAGCCATGGTTTTTCTGCGCACTCCCGATGAAACACTGGCAAATGAATATCTGCAACTAACCGCACAATATCTGGAAATGTATCGTCAGCTTATCGGGCCTTACCCGTTTTCTAAGTTTGCATTAGTGGAAAACTTTTGGGAAACAGGTTACGGAATGCCTTCGTTTACTTTGCTTGGCGAAAAAATAATTCGATTCCCGTTTATCCGCCATTCCTCATATCCGCACGAATTACTGCATAACTGGTGGGGCAACAGTGTTTATGTAGATTTTAAAACCGGTAACTGGTGCGAAGGTTTAACGGCTTACATGGCTGATCATTTAATAAAAGAAGGGCGCGGGCAGGGTATTAATTACAGGCGATCTACATTACAAAAATTTACTAACTATGTGAACGATAACAACGACTTTCCCCTCACGAAGTTTCGTTCCCGTTACGATGCTCCCAGTGAAGCGATTGGTTACGGCAAGTGTTTGATGATGTGGAATATGTTGAGGCAAAATTTGGGTGATGAGAATTTTATTCGCGGATTCCAGAATTTTTACCGTATGAACAAGTTTAAAGTAGCTTCATTCGATGATATAAGAAAATCGGTTGAAGAAGTATCGGGTGAAGATTTGAAAGATTTTTTCACTCAATGGGTTACAAGAACCGGTGCTCCCGAATTGCAGTTAAAAGATGTCTCATCTCAAAAATCCGGAGATAGATTCACTCTTAACTTTACAATTGAACAGGTACAGAAAGAAGAACCATTTAAACTGAATATTCCCGTTGTCATTTATTTTGAACCGGGATTTAAAAAAGAAGTTTTGGAAATGAATCAAAGGGAACAGCAATACACTTTGGTTGTGGATCAAAAACCGGTAAGAATCGATATCGATCCGGAATTTGATTTGATGCGAAGATTAAATTATAATGAAATACCTCCGGCACTTTCAACTGCTTACGGATCGGATAAAGCTTTAATCATTCTTCCATCGCAGGAAAACGAAACAGATTTGGAAGCATATAAAACCATTAGCCAAAAATGGCTGGATGAAAAACCGGATAAATTCGAAATTAAAACCGATGATGAGCTTAGTGAAATACCTTCCGATAGAGCCGTCTGGATATTCGGCTGGAAAAATAAATTCAAAAATATTATTCAAACCGGTATAAGTGATTACGATATGCAGTTGGAGGAAAGCTCTGTTGAAATTGACACTAAATCATTACCGAAAGAGAATAACAGCTTCATAGTTTCTGCACGCAATCCGGTAAATCCAAAAAAAGTTGTAGTCTGGTTAACCGTTGGAAACAAAAATGCCGTAGAAGGATTGATCAGAAAGTTGCCGCATTACGGTAAATACAGCTACCTGGTTTTCGAAGGAGATGAACCGGTAAATATAGAAAAAGGACAATGGCGCATCGTTAATTCACCGCTGAGCAAAATGCTTGTAGCAGATAAAAATATTGAAATTACTAAAATTCCCGATCGCGAACCATTGGCAAAACTTCAGCCAGTTTTTTCTGCTGATGAAATGCTTAAACATGTAAAATTTCTTGCTTCGGATAAACTGAAGGGCAGGGGATTGGGAACGGAAGAGTTAAACACTGCTGCTCAATACATCGCTGATCAATTTAAGGAAGCAGGACTCCAACCCGCAGGCGACAACGGCACTTATTTCCAATTGTGGAAACAGATCGTCGGGAAGGAAGGCAGAGAATTTTCGCTTAAAAATGTTATCGGAATTATTCCCGGAACGGATGATAGTTTGGCAGGTCAGTCGGTCGTTCTTTCTGCTCACTACGATCATCTCGGTTTAGGATGGCCCGATGTACGTAAAGGCAATGAAGGTAAAATCCATCACGGCGCCGATGATAATGCAAGCGGTGTTTCAGTTATGATTGAACTCGCAAAACTTTTAGGCAAAACAGAAAAACCGAAGAGAACAATTGTGTTTGTTGCATTTACCGGAGAAGAAGCCGGACTTATCGGCAGCAGGCATTATGTTGAAACTTATACTGAATTCCCCGCAGATAAAGTAATTGCGGATGTAAATCTTGATACCGTCGGCAGACTATTCGGTAAGAAACTTTTGGTGTTGAACAGCAGTAGTGCTAAAGAATGGAAATTTATTTTTATGGGAACGGATTACGTAACGGGAATTCCAACTGCGATGGTTACTCAGCAATTGGATGCAAGCGATCAGCGTTCTTTTATCGAAGCAGGAATTCCAGCCGTTCAAATATTCTCCGGACCCGAAGAAGATTATCACAAACCTTCCGATACTTACGATAAAATAGATGCCGATGGAATGGTTAAAGTAGCGACAGTTACAAAAGAAGTTATTCAATATTTAGCTGAAAGAGTTGAGCCGTTAACTTTTACCGGAAAGACTGCAAAAGAAAAATCCGGAACGGAAAAGAAAGTACAGACGGAGAAAAAAGTAAGAAGAGTAAGCTCAGGTACCATGCCCGATTTTGAATATACAGGTGAGGGCGTAAAAATCGGTGCAGTGCTTCCGGATTCCCCCGCAGAGAATAGCGGACTTATGAAGGGTGATGTAATTGTTAAGTTAGATGATAATCCTGTTAAAAATTTAACCGATTATTCAAACTTACTCAAAGAGCACCAGCCCGGCGATGTCGTTATAATTGAATATGTGAGAGACGGTAAGCATAAAACAGTAAAATTAACTTTGGCGGAGAGATAGTAGAGTATAGCTTTGTTCGTTTTACTTTGGGATTGGATGAATGGATGGATAACTGAATGATTGAATGATGTAGTTCATTCATTAATGAGTTAACAAAAAAGTAAGTGATAAAGAGATGACATATTTCTTTTTTCTTTATACAAGATGTCATCTCTCCATTTGTGTAAGATGAGTTATTAATAATTATTGCCTGGAGATTTCTTATAGCTTTTGTAATTGTTTATTAGAAGAATTCCTTAAGATTTATTAAGTTTAAACGACATATCAATGTAATTAGGATAAACACCCCTCTATTTTCTGTTCTAATTTTTTTTGGGGGTTTATCCCTGCTAATATTTTTATTATAAGTGGAAAATCTTTTTGACAGCATTTAATATAAGCGAAGAAGAAACACGTTATTCAATAATTGATCCTCAAATTACTAAAGCAGAATGGAATCTTACTGATCATACGCAAGTCGGTTTTGAAATCCCCGTACAAAATTATGACAAAACAAAAGTAACCGGATTTACAGATTATTTCCTCTACCGTACTAATAGTGAAGTACTTGCAGTTGTTGAAGCTAAAAGAACTAGCAGGGATGCACGTGTAGGAAAGCAACAGGTGCTCGAATATGTTGAAGAGATTGAAAAGCAACAAAGTTTCAGACCTTACGCTTTTATGGCTAATGGAGATGATATTTTCTTTTGGGATAGTGAAGAAACTGCTGAAAGACACGTTGCAGGGTTCTTTTCCAGGAAAAACCTTGAACGTTTACTTTTCCTTAAACAAAACAAAAAACTTTTAAACTTCATAAAAATAAAAGAGTCAATAGTTGACAGAGCTTACCAGGTAGAAGCAATACGAAGAATTTCAGAAGCAATCGAGCTAAAAAAGAAACGTAAAGCTTTGCTGGTGATGGCTACAGGCACAGGTAAGACACGTACAATAATGGCTTTGATTGATGTATTATTAAGAGCAAATGCAGCACAGAAAATATATACTTACGCACCGGATTTCATGATCTTATAATTGCCATGAGTATTTCTAATTTTGGCGGAAGTATGCAGTTGGATGGGCGTGATCTTATTGCCATAACGGATATAAACGGTGAAGTCTCCGGCAATTATAATACAGACGCAAAATTAAAAACGGAACTTTGGCCCTTGCCATTAATATTTCGTGTAGGAATTGCTTTGGATATAATCGGCGGGAGCGACCCGTTTGTCGGTTCGGAAAACAACAGGTTTACTTTTGCAATCGATGGTGTTCATCCCAACGATAACACCGAAAAAATAAACATCGGCGGTGAATATGCGTGGAAAGAAACTGTATTTGCCCGCATCGGGTATAAGATAAATTATGATGTTGAAAAATGGGCATTCGGTGTGGGTGTTAAAGTAAATGTCGGAAGCCAGAAAGTAGGATTTGATTACGCATTGATCGATTTCCATGACCTGGGAAAAGTATCGCAGTTTGCACTCGAGGTTAACTTTTGATCGAAAATAAAGTGTGTTAAACAATTTTTATTATGTTTATTTAAAAAGTAAATAATAAAGAAGTGTCATTCTTCCCGCTCCACCGTATAGGTGTCAACTTAATTGCCACGACTTTTAGAAGTTGTGTTAAAATAAAGAATTGAAAGTAGCCCACAGTTTCAACTGTGGATATATAGACAGGAAATAAAATTTTTAGCTAACCGTTTTAACGGTTTTTATAATTTTAACACAGACTCTTTAAGTCGGGGAACTTGTAAGCCCGGGTTAATTATGGCTTTAGCCACAACACTTTATTCAGTTTTGGCTAAAGCCAATAGTCCGTTAGTTAATTTAATCCACGACCTAAAGGACGTGGCAATTCAATAAAAATTGGTTTTTTATCGCTCGGCTATCAGATAACAATTCTTAAGTTGACGCCTATGCGCAAAAGTCAGGACAGGTAAAAAGAGATGAGTTTATGGTAAAATCCGAAAACCAATTAAAATTGTGTATATCTTTTAAAAGTAAACTCATTAATCCTTTCCTGAAAAAAATCGTAATACTAACTTCTGTTTGTGTAAATTGAACACGTAATTATTACAAAGATTATCATTAATCAGGAATTGATTTTATGACTTTTGAAGAAATTGGAATTGAAAATAAATATATCCGCGCGATAGAAGAGATGGGATTTAAAAATCCGATGCCTGTTCAGGAAAAGGTAATCCCAAAATTGATTCAAGAAGATTGCGAAGATATAATTGCATTAGCACAAACCGGTACCGGTAAAACAGCCGCCTTCGGTCTGCCTTTAATTCAAAAAACAAATCCGTCGTTTAAGCATGTTCAGCATCTTATCCTTTGCCCTACTCGTGAACTTTGTTTACAAATATCGAATGATTTAAATGCATACGCGAAGTACGACACCGGTGTTAAGATAGCTGCGGTGTTCGGAGGTGCAAACATGGAAAGACAGATTAGAATTGTTAAGAAAGGTGTGCATATTATTTCAGCCACACCGGGCAGACTGCTCGACCTAATTAAAAGAAAAGTAGTAAAGATTTCGAAAGTAAAATCGGTTGTACTCGATGAAGCCGACGAAATGCTTAACATGGGTTTCAGAAACGAACTTGAAGCAATCCTTAAAGAAACACCGGAAGATAAAAACACCCTGCTCTTCTCAGCTACCATGCCGAATGAAGTTCGTAAAATGGCTAACCGGTTTATGAAGAACCCGGTTGAAATTACTATCGGTAAAAAAAATGTTGGTGCCGATAATGTAAACCATATAAGTTATATAGTACATGCACGCGACAGGTATTTAGCACTGAAAAGAATTGCAGATTATTATCCTGAGATTTACGGAATAATCTTTTGCCGAACCAGGAGAGAAACCCAGGAAGTTGCCGATAGGTTGATTCAGGACGGATACAATGCGGATTCGCTTCACGGTGATTTATCCCAGCCGCAAAGAGATAAAGTGATGGCTAAGTTTCGTATGAAACATGTAAAGCTGCTTGTCGCCACCGATGTTGCGGCACGCGGGCTTGACATTGATAATCTGACTCACATTATTAATTATAATTTACCGGATGATTTGGAAATTTATACTCATAGAAGCGGAAGGACCGGAAGAGCCGGACGAAGCGGTACTTCAATTGTAATTGCCAATCTGAAGGAAAAGTATAAGCTCCAAATAATTGAAAAACAGATCAATAAAAAGTTTGATAACAAACCCGTTCCGCTCGGCAAAGATATTTGTGAAAAGCAGCTTTTCCATTTAGTTGACAAAATGGAAAAAGTTGAAGTGGATAATGAAAAAATTAATGCTTTCTTTCCGGCTATTATGCATAAGCTCGATTGGCTCGACCGTGAAGAGTTGATTAAAAAATTTGTATCCGTTGAATTTAACAGATTCCTTGATTACTACAAAAACACTCCCGATTTAAACGTGCCGGAAAGCCCGGGAAAACGCGGCAAACAAAAAAGGACAGCCAATAAACATGCTTCCGAAGGATTCGCTCGTTTTTTTATTAATTTAGGGAAAACGGACAACTTCAGACCGGTCGATGTTATCGGTATGATAAACGACTACACAAACATTCGCGACATCAACATTGGTGAGATAGACATTTTGAGAAACTTTTCTTTCTTTGAAGCCGATAAATTATTTACCGAAGAGATATTGCAAGGATTTAAAGGAAAAGTGTTTAAGAAACGTAAAATTAATCTTGAAGTTGCAGAAGGTAAAAAGAAAGAAGTAAAATCTGATTCCGGAAGAACTAAAAAGATGAAGGGTTTCAAGAAAGGATCGGCAAAACGAAAAGAGAAGCGAAAGAGAAGAAGAAAATAATCCAGAATTTTTTACTTATATACCTTTTACAAATTGGTTTTCGGATTTTAATTTTATTATAAACTCACCTTTATCTTCTCTTAAAAAGAGAGAAGTTTATAGTAAAATCCGAAAACCAATTAAAATAGTGCATATAATGCAAGCTGCATCAAAGACCGGCAAATCTGTTGTTATTGAGTTAGTAAAAAATTATTTAAAGGTACTATATTGAAATAGTTCTTTTAAATTAACTTTTAATTGTGTCACGTTTAAATTTAAATAAATGCACTACAAACTCTTCAAACTGCTAATCAATTTTTACCCGCCGTATTTATTTACGGGAATTAAAATAAAACATATCTCACCAAACTACAGGCAAATCATAGTTAAAATGAAACTGCACTGGTACAACAGGAATTATGTCGGTACTCACTTCGGCGGAAATCTTTTTTCAATGACCGACCCTTTTTTAATGATAATGCTTATCCATAATCTTGGTAAGAATTACATTGTTTTGGATCAGAATAGTTGTATTAAATTTCTTAAACCGGGTCGCGGCACAGTTAAAGCGGAATTTAAAATAACGGAAGAACTGTTAAATGAAATAAAAGGAAATACAAAAGAAGGAAATAAATACTTACCGCAATTTGAAACGGATATTACTGACGAAAAGGGGAGAGTCGTTGCTAAGGTAACAAAGGTAATTTACATAAGAATGAAAAATCACTCCTTTGCGTAACATGAGTTATAAGTTAAATGATGTTATTTAATGCTATAACGCTAACGGATAATTCATCTAATTTCTAATTAACATAAAAAATGATCGATAAAACAAATATCAAAAAGTAAGATAGC
>BDSV01000025.1 GCA_002898075.1 bacterium BMS3Abin03 | reverse complement strand
AGAAAAGGTGTTATTGTTGTTAATTAAATCATCTAAAAATTCTATTAAAACTGGCTTTTGATTATTTTCCTTACAAGCAACTAAATACCTATGATATAGTATAAAAAGTTCTTTCCTTTCAGCAATCGTTAATATTTCGACTCTACTCATATTAAGCTCACTAAATTTTACTTTGCTTTATAACTTTAAAGAATTTTATCTGGAAATGAGCAAAAAAATAAAATAACTTGATACAAAGTTAAACTCATCCCGACCTATCAGGATTACCACTTAGTTCCAATTTACAGATAAAATTTTGTTCATCTAAAGCCGCAATAAATTGTGCGAAACCATCTTTTTTAAAACTTTGGCTAAGGGTATTTAATCCAGTACTCTGTTCTTCTTTTAATTCTAATTTGTAATAATCTCTTTTTGTGCAGGTAACTTCGGTTTGTTCGTCACCCCCAAAATGCGATGCTTAGTGCTGTCATATTTTAAGCTAATGTTTCCCACTCATATTGCCCGTTAATGATAACACAAATTATGGTTTTTATGTTAATAAATCAATTTAGAATTGTTTGATGAAAAGCTGCAAGTTAAAAAACACGGAACCGGTTAAGTATAGTTTTGTCACACTGATTCAGATTCACCGGGAGCAGAGTCTCATTTTTAAATAAAAAAAAAGATTCTTCGTCACCCCCTCCCTCTGCTGCAGGAATGTTCCTCAGAATGACATAATAGGTTACTTTTTTTAGACAACCCTCATCAAATTACTTTTATTTAATTATGTTTTTAATAGACTTAAAAAGCTTAATTAAATCTTAAAGTAAATGAGAGAAAGATATTAGCATCTACTATGCTTTGTGAAATTGTAGGTATGCTGTCTCCAAAATCTTCAGCCGGAATATCCCACCAGCCGAGCATTCCGGCTAAGTTCATTTCAAAATCACCTTCACCGGAACTGATTCCTAAACCGCCTGTGAGATACTTCTTATCATATTCTTTTGGTGAATCTTTAAGAGGCGACATGTTGTAAATAAATCCTGCCCTTGCACTCAATCCAGTCCAGGGTAAGCGAAACTCTGCACCGGCTCTTAAATTAACTATCTGAGTATAACGTTCAAAAATATCTTTGTTCAATGCAGCTTGCTGTGTAATATCCATCTCGTCTGCAAATTTCATTTGGGTATAATCAATACAGGTTACCTCAGCAGTTGCAGTAATAATCCAAAGATTAACCGCAGCGCCCGCAGTAAACTCAAATGGTTAAACTACATCATACCTGGATTCAATTACAGGAATATCGGGTTCATTAATATATTAATTTGTGATACTATCTTTTGCATTAAACTAAATAAATACATACTTTCGGATGTAACTGAAACTTTTCAAACAATAACTGTAATTTTCCGGTATAACATAAAAACAGCATAAACATAGAAATTCATGCTTACCGGTATCCTGAAAAACATATTCTAAATTCTTCCTTCTTATCCGCTACTGCGGACTAAATTGCAATTTATTATATTTAATATTAGATGTTTAAAAGCGAAGTTTCTTACGATAAGTCGTAGCAAAATTAATACAACATTTAAATTTCATTTTATCGTGTATAAAATTAGAATTATAAATCGAAAAAATACTAACGAGAATAATTTCGCCTTTATAGTTTTTAAGCTGATTATTTTCATTTCGTTTTTTCACGGAAATAATCTTTCAGCTCAAACGCGGAACATTAGATTCGAACACCTTTCTTTGAAAGATGGACTCTCGAATAGTTTTATTACTTCAATTATTCTAACAAGAGATTGATACTTACCAGGTCGAATCTTTTGACCTGCAATTTGATATACCACAGGATTGGGAAACAAAAATTGACCGGGATGAGGAAGTTCCGACTCTAGAGGCTGATAGTCCTGATGGAGACATTTCTTTAATAGTTATGATTTATAAGGATGATACAATTTTACCGGAAGACCTATTCAATTCAATGACAGAATCTTTAGGTATCGATATTGATGGAGAATACCATCAAGAGGAGACAAACGATATGACAGCTTTGCTCCATTAAATTATTGAGTTCACTCTGAAAAGCCAGTATTCTTTAATTGTCACTCCCACTGCCTTCCCCGGTTTATCGGGGAAAAGGGGGAATCCTTACAAAAACTCGAGGTTTATGAATCTCCGCTTTCATAGAAATGACCTTTTTTAAGTGGACTCATAAATAATTACAAAATTAATCATAGCAGTTAATTTATAAAAACTATTAAGGAAGATAATCATGAAAATCAAATGTGTATTTCTTTTTATGGCAATATTTACATTTGCCACCTCAACCGTTTTTGGACAAGGCAAACCAAATACTCTGGAATCGAATTATTATTTACCGCCGGGAACGCAGCTTGTGTCTCCAAATGGCGAATACACTTTGATTTATCAGGATGACGGCAATCTTGTACTTTATAGAAAAGATAAGAAAGTTATTTGGGCATCGAACACGGATAATACAGGCAAACCCGGTATGGCATCTATGGATAGTGATGGAAATTTTGTGGTGTATAACGCAGACGAGGAGGTGGTTTGGGCTTCGGAAACCGGTAATAACGGACCAAATTGTATCGTGGAGCTAAATGACAACGGTGAATTTGAAGTTATAAAAAAAGGTTCTATAGATGAAGTGTTATATTCCTCTCAAGATGCCGGTTGGGGTTGGAATAAGCCGCAAACAGGTGAATATGATAATTGGGAAGTTGATATGAGTTTTAACTATTTAGCTCTTATGGACGATTTATCCGGCAAAAGCAATAACGAACTCGAGGATATGTTCCGGCAGCATAACAGCTACTGTGACGATTGTATAGCCATTGAACTCGGAAACAGGTATATAGCGGAAGGTGATTATACAAAAGGATTTATTTGGATTAAGAAAGCGGCGGATAGTGGGGATGAAAGAGGAAGCTATAAACTGGCAAATATGTATTATGAAGGTCTTGGCACACCCGTGGATTATAAAAAAGCGTTATCGTTGTACCGATATATAGCCGGGTTAAATGAAGGTGTCGAACAAATTAGTGCATTGAGGGAAAACTTGTTCAATGTTCAAAATAGAATTGCCGCTTTTTACTTTTTTGGCTATGGCGTTAAGAAAGATGTTAAGAAAGCAAAATCCTTGTTAAAAGAAGCAATTGAAAACGGATCATCTGCTGCACAAGTAAATTTGAACAGATATTTCAATAAACAATCGGATAATAATACCGATACACACAATTCCGATAAAATTACTAATACCGGTTCTAATGTAACTCTGGAACAAGCTGAAAATATAGTTGACGAACACAACAGAATAAGATCGGATGTCGGGGTCGGACCGGTAACCTGGTCGAATAAACTTGCGGCGTTTGCACAAGATTGGGCAGATCAACTCGCAGCAAACGGATGCGCCTTTGACCACAGACCAAATAATAAATACGGTGAAAATCTTTTTGAAGGAACAAAAGGCATGTACACGGTTGTCAATTCAGTAGAAGCTTGGGGAAGTGAAAAACAGGATTACACTTACGGACCTTTGGGAACAACGCCGCAATCTGGTGTTGTCGGGCATTACACACAAATAATTTGGAGAAACACAAAAAAAATCGGTTGCGGAGTTGCTGAATGCAACGGGATGATTATTGTTGTATGCAACTACGATCCGTCCGGAAATTATACCGGCGAAAAACCGTATTAAAAAAGAAGTATAGTAAAATATTTATAATCACCAACAGAAAAATAAATATAAAAAAACGGCTCTATTTGGATTAAGAAAGCGGCGGATAATGGAGATGAAAGAGGAAGCTATAAACCGGCAAAAATTGAGGCTTTCTTTTTAACTAATACAAAATTCTCCATTTAATATGACCCGAAGAAATTTTAATAATAAAAAAGCCCTCACGATTTTAATTAATCAAGAGGGCTGAAGTGACCCCAAGGGGATTTGAACCCCTATTACCGCCGTGAAAGGGCGAGGTCCTAACCATTAGACGATGGGGCCGGTTAGAATTAAAAATACAAATTAGAAGGTTGAAAGCATAAATTTTATAATCAATTATAGTAGGGTGAGCGATGGGAATTGAACCCACGACCTTCTGGGCCACAACCAGACGCTCTAACCAACTGAGCTACGCCCACCATCTAAGGAAAAAAACAAATCTCCAAAAACAAATTACAAATAAAATCCAAATACTAAAATCCAACTAATTTTGAATATATAATTTGGTCGATAGAGTTAATTTGAATTTTGGAAATTGATATTTGTTATTTCCATTTGTACGCCAGAGAGGACTCGAACCTCTAACCTACGGCTTAGAAGGCCGTTGCTCTATCCCGTTGAGCTACTGGCGCAACTATTATTCATAAACATTAAGAACAACTTCTTATTATATTCGTCCCGCTTTTTCGGGAACCCTGCTGCCTCCTGCTCCTAAATCAATATATAGGGTGTTATCATATTATATTTTTATGTGTAATAAACGCATCTTTTCAAATCGATTACCTGTTTTGTAATCTTCACCCATCTTTTAAATACGTGACTTTCGGACACAAACGGCTGCAGTTCCGTTACGTTTTTAATTTTTCAAAGATCAAATATTAAAGAACAATAAAAATAAAGACTTTGATTCTTTATAGCAAATAATTCCTTAATAACTATTATCAATAATGCCGTATATCCCCTGAGTATTTTTAATTATTTTTTTTATTTAAGGATTCAGAAGTACAATCATCCGGTACAATAGTAATCAATTCCAAAGATGAGGATTTAGATTAAAGATGGCGTGCGCTCCCTTTTTTTCATAATTTCAAACAGTTCCTTTAATATAACCTTTTATATGATAATCTATTATTGAAATACTTCGCGATACACAATATCTTAATTTGTTTTTCGGATTATGGCATTAGCCACAACTCTTTATCCAGTTTTGGCTAAAGCCAATAGTCCGTTAGTTAATTTAATCCACGACCTAAAGGTCGTGGCAATTCAATAAAATTGCACTTTTTCTTAATCATCTTTTAGGAAATATTCCTTAAGTTGACGCCTATGCGCAAAAGTCGGGACAGGTAAAAATTGAAGAGTTTATTGTAAAATCCGGGAACTAATTTGTAAAAGGTATCTTGCCGTATAACTCTTTCTGTTAATACAACACTAAAAAATTCTTTTTCGGTTGGTTCTTTTTATTTAA
>BDSV01000024.1 GCA_002898075.1 bacterium BMS3Abin03 | reverse complement strand
CGAAGTAAGCAACCCGGAAAGAAGCAGGGCAGGAATATCATCGGTTCCGTAGTAAATTGAGAAGGGTATTCCTGATAACATAAAAATGCCGATAAGGATTATAAGAAAACCGATGATGTTTGCTATGATTTTATAATTCATACTTACAAAATAAAAAGTAAATCTTATATATCACTTAACTTACTGCTAGTTACCACTCCTGTGAGGCTACTAATTTAATGATAAAAGGCAAATGTCTTTTTAAGGGTCTCGTGTTAACTGTTCGTTTTGATAAATTATTCAAACGGTTAAAGAAACACTTTTTTGTTTCAGTAAGCCGCGACTTAATAGTCTGTTGCAAAACTAATACTTATCACACTGAACGCAGTGAAGTGTCTCGAGGTTATCAACCTTGAAATTCTTCATTCTGCTAAGCTCCAATCAGAATGACAATTCAGACTTGTACAATACAGATTTAAGTCTGTAGGCAACTTAATAAACAACTTGAGTAAATTAACCGTTTCAACGGGGTTTTTTAATAACACAAAAATTAGCCGGTCAACTTCAGTAACTTAATCAAAAATTTATTTTGATGTTACTTTTTCCAAAAAGAAGGGGATAGAAGAATTAAGACGGTGAATATCTCGAGTCTTCCCAGTAACATAATAATACTTAAAAACCATTTACCTAATTCGGGAACGTTTGCATAGTTAGTTGCCGGACCGGTCGAACCCAAACCCGGACCGATGTTACCGAGACACGCAGCTACAGCACCCATTGCAGATGATAATTCTAACCCGGTGATTGAAAGTGCAATTGACCCGAACAGAAAAATAAAGATGTACAAAAGTACAAATGCTGCAATCTTTGAAATAATATGATTCGAGATCGGTTCATTATTCTGCCTGACCGGCAAGACTGCTTTCGGATGGAGTAAGCGTTTTAATTCAAGCAGACTATTTTTCAACAATATCTGGTACCGAACCATTTTTACTCCGCCGCTTGTAGAGCCGGCGCAGGCACCGAACAGCAGAAGAACAAGAAATATCTCGGAGAAAAACGGAGCCCATCGTTCGTAATCAACCGTAACAAAGCCGGTTGAACTTAGAATTGAAACCACGCTGAATGCTGCATGGCGAAAAGAATTTTCCAACGGCTGAGAGTTGTGAATATCCAGGTAAAGAGTAATACTTAGCACAACAAACAGGATAAAAATAAAATAGAACCTGAACTCGCTATCCTTAAAATAATTGAACGGTTTTCCTTTTAAAGCAAAGTAATGTAATGTAAAATTAGTACCGGCGAAGAACATAAAAACAATTATTACATATTCTATGAAGGGAGAGTTGAAATACGCAATACTCGCGTTCTTAGTAGAAAACCCGCCGCTTGCAAGAGTTCCGAATGAATGACATAATGCATCGAATAAACTCATTCCACCAAACATCAACAATATAGTTTCTGCCAGCGTTAATAGAACATAAATAGCCCATAGGCGCTTTGCGGTTTCCTGCACTCTCGGGTGAAGTTTGTCTTTACTCGGTCCGGCAACTTCCGCTTGATACAATGACATTCCCCCGATACCCAAAATAGGCAGGATTGCAAGTGAAAGAACGATAATACCCATTCCACCGAGCCAGTGAGTCATACTTCGCCAGAATAAAAGACCGTACGGAACAGCTTCGATGTTATTAAGAATTGTTGCCCCGGTAGTAGTAAAACCGGACATTGTTTCGAAGAAAGCATCTGTAAAGTTTGGAATTGCACCGTAAATGATGAAGGGCAATGTTCCGAAAAAGGAGGCGGCAAGCCAGCCGAGAGTAACGATTAAATATCCATCTCTTTTCGTTATCTCCTCCCTGAACTCCATTTTGTTTGTAATCCACAAAATAGCACCGACTAATGCCGTACCCAAACCGGAAATTAATAAAGCCGGAATATCATCGCTGCCGTAGTAGATTGAAAAGGGAATTCCCAAAAGCATAAATAATCCGATGAGGATAAGCAGGAAACCTATTATTTTTAATATTACCCGGAAGTGCATTACTATTTAAAAAGTTTTTCTATTTTTTTAACACCGGCTGGCAATGAAAAGATTACCACTTTATCGCCGGCTTTAATTTGAGAATCACCTACTACGATAAAACTTTTATCGTTTCTGATAACTCCGCCGATAATAGCCTCCCTCGGGAAGTCGAGGTCTTTAACAGGTTTTTTTGTGATCGGTGAATTCGATTGTGCGTTATACTCAAATATTTGTGCATCGATACCCTCAAGAACTGTTTGCGCAAGGATCTCTCCTCTTCGAATAAATTGGAGTATGCTGTTTGCAGCAATAAGCTTTTTGTTGATGAGCGAGTCGAGTCCGATTGTTTGAGTAAGCGGAACGTAATCTGCTTTGTCGACCAATGCAATTGATTTTTTTACACCGAGATGTTTTGCCATCAGGCAGGTGATAATATTTGTCTCGGCGTCTTCGGTGACGGCAACAAAAGCATCTACGTCTATAATTCCTTCCTGGGCAAGCAGGTCGATATCTCTTCCGTCTCCATGAATAACCAGCGTATCGGGCAGATCGCCTGCAAGTGAAAATGTTTTATCCTCATCCGATTCTATCAGTTTCACAGTCATATTTTCTTCGAGCAGCTCGGCAACCATTCTGCCAATTTTACTCCCGCCGAGGATCATTATATTGTTGAAGTTAATATCCTCCTTGCCTGCGAGCTTTAATATCATTTTAATACCCTCAGGTTTTGTAATAACAAATACCTGGTCGTTCGCAAAAAATTTATCTCTTCCCGAAGGAATGATGGTTCTGAAATTTCTGTAAATAGCAACTATACGGAAATCAACATTCGGATATTCATGAGCTACTTCGGTTAGCGATTTATCTATTACGGGAGCGTTTTTATCGAGACGGATTCCCATTACAGAAAGTTTTCCGCCTTCAAATTCAAGTAAGTCCGTCGCCGCAGTCCTTTTAATAAGGTTTACGGTTTCCTGAGCGGCTAATTCTTCGGGGTAGATCATAAAATCGATTCCGACTTCCTTGAAGTTTACCCCGGCTTCTTCTGACAAATACTCGGCATTGGCAATTCTTGCAATAGTTTTCTTTGCCCCTAATTTTTTGGCAAGAATAGCACTTGCTACATTCGCATCCTGTGATGATGTAACGGCAACGAAGAGGTCGGCTTTATCTACCTTTGCATCTTTTAATGTACTAATGGATGTAGCTGTTCCGTTGATGGTTAGTATATCCGCCATCTGATCGGTGTGTGATAATCGCTGCTGATCTACATCTATAGCTATAATGTCATAAGCTTCATTCGAGAGTTCTTTAGCAAGATGATATCCCACATCACCCATTCCGGCAATTACAATTCTCATTTTCTATCTGTCTCGTATAATTCTAAAAATTCAAATGTTAAATTTCAGCTATTATTAAGCAAAATACAATATTTGAAAGACAGAAATAAAATAGTTTTCACCACAAGAAAATTTTTTCTTTAAGTTGATGAATATCAGTGAATACGGTTCCGGTTGAATAAGAGCTTAGCGGTAAATGGTAAGCTAAAGTATAAATCGTATGCAGTAAACTGAACCTGAATTAGAGATTAAAAATAATTCTAATTCGCTGAAACTTTGTAAATTACAATTTAACCAGACCGAATTGTATCATAATGATGCAAAATTGGGCATTTAAAGTTAAAAAATGTTTAAAAATAGTAGCAGACTACTATTTACAAATCGCATTTCATCTCTTACATTAAAAGTAGAAAATTTTACAGTTTAACCTAAGGTTGAACCTCGAACTACAGAATGTTGTAAAAAAATGTGATATTGTGAATTGGGGTAACATTAGGGGGAACCGGCCTCTCTTGGGGAGTGCCGGTTAATTTTTTTAAAAGGGACCGACCGGTGGGGGTGGTCGGTCTCTTTTTTTTTATTTTTTTTCTTTCGTTTTTTTCTTTACTCATATTTAACAATGTGCCCGTCGAATAATTTTATTACATTTTAGTATCAGTTAAAATTTTATTTGGTATGAAGAAAAAGATCAGTTGTGTCTTAATTACTTTTAACGAAGAGGAAAATCTTAAAAAATCACTTCCGGCTGTTTCCTGGTGCGATGAAATTGTTGTTGTTGATTCCGGCAGCAGCGATAATACTTTAGAAGTTTGTGAAAAGTTTAATTGTAAGATTTTTCATCGTGAATTTGACGGGTTCGGTCCGCAAAAACGATTCGCCGTTTCGAAAGCAGAGAACGATTGGATACTGAGTCTGGATGCGGATGAAGTAATTTCTGAAGAACTTAAAAATGAAATTCTATCCGAGCTAAATAAAGAGAAAATTAATTATGCAGGATTTCTAATTCCAAGGAGATTGTATTTTTTAGGCAGAAAATTTAAGCATGGCAGGGAGAGCAAAGATTATCAACTGCGCCTTTTTAACAGAAATTATGGTAATTACACTAAAGATAAAGTTCACGAAAAAGTTATTGTAAAAGGTGAAGTAAAAAAATTAAAAAAGGAGCTTCTGCATTTCAGTTATTCAAGCATTCACCAGTATTTTGAAAAGTTTAATTCATACACATCAAGAGCAGCGGAGGAGCTTTATAAACAAGGAAAGAAAAAAAGTATCGTAGCTATAGTATTTAGTCTCCCCGTTTATTTTGTTAAGAATTATTTCATTTACGTAAATTTTTTAAATGGTTTTCAAGGTTTTCTGTGGGCGTTGTTTTCATCTCTTTATCCCGTTGTAAAATATTTTAAGTTGATGACTCTCAACTCAACACAAGAGAATTGAAATGCCCATCTTTTTGTAATACTGCTAAGTTACACCGACTGTTTTAGAATATAATTTTTGTAACTCTTTCGGTTCCCTGTTTTTCCAGCTTCCTTTATGATAAACATATCCGGCGATCAATGGTAAAGCAAGGGTAGCTTCTGCGTAAACCATCTGCTCGAATGATGTTTCAACTTTTCCCCATGAACTTGCTTCTTTTAATGTGGAGCCGGAAAGTGCCCCGTCTCTTTCATCCGCTACTGTAATCTGGATTGCATACTTATGCATCGGCGCATCCTTTTTAAGTATATCGGCTGCAACTACAATATCCTGCGTGAAGTTTTTGGGTACACCGCCGCCGATCATAAAAATTCCCGTTTCTTTTGAGTTTAATTTAATCTGGGTAAGTTCGAGGAAATCTTTTGCAGAATCGTGCGAAACATGTGCATCGGGGTTTTCTGTTTGATGCATTATAAACCCGAATCCTGCCGAGCAATCGGAGAAGGAAGGAATAAAGATAGGAATGTTCTTTTTATATGCAGCGTAAATAACGGAATCATCAACTTTGGGTCCGCCGTTTTCATCCAAATATTTACCGAACTCCTTAATATATTCTCTTGATGAATATGGTTTCAGTTCCATCGAATTAAATATTTTTGCGCAGGTTTCATCACAAACACGCAGCTCGTCTTCATCAATGTACGTATCGTAAATCCTGTCAATATGCAATTCTCTCAGTTTATTATCATCGACAAACTTTGTTCCTTTGTAATGTTTAAAACCGAGAGCTTCAAAAAAATCCTGGTCGATCATAATTGCACCAGTGGAAACAATTGCATCGATCATGTTATTCATTATTAAATCGTAAACAATTTTCTTCAATCCTGCACTGAACAAACTTCCTGCAAGTGTTAAAATAATTGTGCAGTCTTTATCGCTTATCATCCTGTCGTAAATTTGAGCAGCACGATTCAAATCTCGTGCAGTGAAAGCCATATTCTCCATTGCGTCGACAAGCGGGACAACATTGTGCTGTTTAATATCTATGTGCTGGATTTCTTCTTTTAAATAATCTTGTTTTGTCATAATGCTTTAGCTTTGTTTAATAAAATGTGTTACTTACTCATGTTACGCATAATGTTGAATATTATTCATTTTGTCATTCCGAATTTGTTTCTCGAATCTCAATTCAAAAATGTTTTGAGATAATGAATCAAGTTCAGCAAGACATTTTTGCGTAACGTGAGTTATTTATTTAAGAAATTAAGAAAATCTTGAATTGTCAAATCTAAAGTTTTCAGATTTTTTTGAATATGTAAAATAGGGATATCACCAGTATTTCTGAAAACAATCGGTCTATTCAGCCCTTCCCTCGTGTAAATAATATGATTACCTTTTTTCCTTTTCTGATAGCATCCCTGTGAGATTCTAAGAATTTTCTGAATTCTTTATTCTTTACTGAATAAATTTTATTCATTTTATAAAACAGGAATGGAAACTTGTTGGCTGGAAGTTCCTATCAGTTGTGAATTTGGTGGATTAACTCTTTGAGAAAGTCGTCTCTTAACATGCGGAGGTGTAAATTTTGGTTCGGGCAATTTCTTTAAAGTCCAACCAAGTTCGAGCAGTACATCGAATAATTTATCATTACTTGTAACTTCTTCGAAGAAAATTGCCACAACTTCCTCGAAATTTTTTTTCGCTTCCTTTATTGATTTACCGTAAGCAGTTAACTCCAACGCTGGCGCATAAGCTATATAAAAATTGCTCTCTTTAATGAGTGCTACATCTAATTTAACGTTAATGGATTTCATTTTTGTTATTTAGTTTATCGATATATATTAAAATTACAGATTCAATTTATCATAATCAATCTGAAATGTTTTCACATAATTAAAAAAACACCTTTGCAGCTCTTAAAATTCCCTGCTTCCACGGAACCCTGTGTGAAACACCCGCCGTATTTTTAAATTCGTTAATATGTTCAACGTACCATTTATAGTTTCTAATAAGAGCGTCTTTGTTAGAATATTTTGGATTGAAGCCGAGCACCTTTTCCGCCTTTTCGATTGAGACGAAAGAATCTTTTGATGCAGTTTCGTAAACCCATTTGTATAGAGGGGAAAGTTTTAATGCTTCCAAAAACCTGAGCGTCCAGATTATCGGCTTCTCGGGAAGACCTTTTATCTTCTTCCCGAATCCTGCATAATCGAGCACTGCCTGGTAATCTTCACGCATAGTAGTGAACTCTTTTGCACCGATGTTAAAAGTATCATTTACTTTTTCTTTATCCAGTGTACAACAGGCATAAATTGCCTCGCAAAGGTCTTCGACATCTAAAAGCTGGTAACGGTTATTCCCTTTACCTATCATCGGGAAACCATGACCGTCTTTAGCCCAATCGTATAAAAGATCGAATACACCGAGACGTTCGGGACCGATAAATGATTTGGGTCTGATGATAGGAACACACATACCTTTTTCGCGGAACTCTTCGCAGATGTGTTCGGCTTTTACTTTTGCTTTACCGTAAGGACCGACTCCCTCGAGTTTATCTGTTTCATACAAGGGGTGATGATCAGGAATTCCGTAAACCGCTGTAGATGAAATATGTATAAAACGATCAACTTTATGTGCTAAAGATTCTTCGAGTAAAGTTTTCGTTCCATCAATTCCTGTTGTTAAAATTTCATTTTCTTCATAAAGAGGCAACGCCATAGCAGTGTGAATAACCTGATCGATTCCTTCGAGTGCTTTTTTAACAGTTTCCCTGTTTCTGATATCACCTTTAATAAAGGTTATTTTATCGTTCATATCGAAATAGTTGAAATCAGCTAAATCAAGTGATGTAATCTGATGGTTATGTTCATGTAAAAAGCGGATTAAATTTATACCCAAAAATCCTGCTCCTCCGGTTATCAGATATTTCATTTATCTTTATAATCCTTAAAAATTGTAAAATTTGGCTTCAAAATTACAAAACCTGTTTGTGCCAGACAAATACCGCTCGATGCATCATAAAGGAACAATTATTGATATTATGTTATTAATGCTCTCGCAGTTAATATGTAATTTTTATTATTTGAAAAACATTATATATGAAGACATCTTTGGCGCTGGTAATATCTATATTTCTACATGTTTCATCAATCGCATTGGTGGGATATGTTTTTAATCAGGTAAAAATGCGTCCTAAACATATAGCCCCCGATTTTGTTGAAATAGTAATAATGAAAAATTTAGAACCTGTAGAAAAGAAATTTAAAACAGAAAAGAAACCCGAAAAAGAAAAAGCGTTAGTTAAGTCGTATAAAGAAAAGAAAAATTACAAACGAAAAACACCTCACAGAGAAACCCGGTGGTATAAAAGTAAGAGCAATCATTTTATGAGTTTTTCAGATGAGAATATCGATACGGCATCTTTGTATTATTCGTATTCCGATCCCACATACAGTGTAAAATTAAAATATCCTAAAGGTTGGACTTTCCTCGATCAGAGTATTAAAAACAAGCTTAACGGGGTTACATTCTGGAAAACTTCCGGCAACTCGACTCCGCCGCCTTTTATTCGTCTAAAAGTTGTGGATAAGAATAATTTTAACCCCGACAGATTTTCGAATAGTAAAATTTTTGATAAATTTACCGTGTACTTTAATGATCCAACTTTTGTTGACGATATGATCAGCCAGACGATATACATAAGAACAAACAAAGAGCTTGATTTCATTATAGATTTAATAGTGAAGGAAGATAATGAGTTCAGGAACTTGCAGCCAAAGTTTTACGGGATGATAAAAACACTTGAAGTAAGAAAAGGTTTGCTTTAAGATAAACCATAAATAATAATTCCAAGGAGGAACTATGCATACTAAACATTTAGGAATCGTTACATTTCTGTTTCTTTCTCTGCTTTACATTCCTTTTTCATTCAGTCAAACTAATTTTGAGGGCAAGATTGTTTTTCAGGTTAATGACGAAGGTGTTAATCAGCAGATGAGCTATCTTGTCAAAGGTAGTAAATTCAGGATTGAACCGGAAGGAACCCAGGGACAGGGCATCATGCTTTTCGATAACGACACGAGGATGATGACTATTCTTATGCCGTCACAAAAGATGTACATGGAAATACCTATGGACAATGAAGCCATGAATAATAATGATGAAGATGAAACGGAATATTTTGTTAAAACCCGGGAGAGCAAGGAAATAAACGGCTACACTTGCGATAAGTTTGAATTTAAAGACAAAGATGGCGAAGGTGTTGCCTGGATGACAAAAGAATTGGGCGGATTTTTATTTTTTAATGATCCGAAAGGAAATCAGGAATCCGGCTGGCAGAAGGCAATAACCGAAGAAGGATATTTCCCGATGGAAGTTTATCAGAAAGATGCTTCCGGCAGTGAAAAATTAATATTCAAAATTGTAGAATTAAAACCGATGAGTCTTGATAAAACACTATTTATTGTGCCGGCAGGATTTAAGAAATTAGATATGTCCGGGATGATGAAGCCTCAGAAATAAGATTAAGTGCCAGTCACCTTTGAGGAAAGACTGAGTAAAGGTGACTGGCACATACGACGCTAATGTTTAATAAATTACAAAAAAAAATCAAATATTAATCATCAAACAACAAACAGTGAAATAAATTATGAGTTTATTTTTGGAATTTGAACATTGTAATTTATTTGTTATTTGAATTTTGAGGATTGGAAACTTGGCAGGACACTGTCCCGCCCTATGGTATGTTAATCGGTGTTCGCAAATCAAATTTTACTGATATATGGCACTTACCTTTACAGCAAGAAACTGCCTTTAGGTGACTGGCACTTGATTATTCTTGACTCCACCTATATTATTCCTTAAGTT
>BDSV01000023.1 GCA_002898075.1 bacterium BMS3Abin03 | reverse complement strand
GCAGTAAGGGGTTCCTGCTTCATCCTGTCTGCGGTAACGTCTTCCTACTGCACCTTTATCATCATAAAACACTTTTAAACTTTTACGAAGATCTGTTTCAATATTTTTTGCAATCTCCGGCATACCGTCTTTATTAACAAGCGGAAAGATTGCTGCTTTAACCGGGGCAAGCCGTGGATGGAATTTTAACACCACACGTTTTTCGCCTTTTACTTCTTCTTCGTAATAGGCATCGATTAAAAATGCCATAAATGATCTGCTCGCACCTGCAGAAGTTTCAATTATGTAAGGGATATATTTTCCCTTTACAGTCTCGTCAAAATACTTCATCGATTTGCCGGAAAACTCTTCATGCCTGCTCAAGTCGTAATCTGTCCTGTTATGAATGCCCTCCATTTCGCCCCAGCCAAACGGGAATTCATATTCGATATCTGTTGCTTCTTTTGCATAATGCGCTAATTTATCTTCGGGATGATCATGATAGCGAAGTCTGGAAGGTGTCATTCCTAAAGATTTATACCATTCCATTCTTTTCTCTTTCCAGTAGTCGTACCACTTTTTATCTTCGTCCGGCTTAACGAAAAACTGCATTTCCATTTGCTCGAATTCACGTGTGCGGAATAAAAAGTTTTTAGTATTTATTTCATTACGGAACGCCTTGCCAATCTGCGCAATTCCAAACGGAAGCTTTTGACGCGAGGCACTCTGAACATTTAAGAAATTAACAAATATTCCCTGGGCGGTTTCGGGGCGCAGGTAAACTACGGCGCCGCTATCTTCAACCGGGCCGACAAATGTTTTGAACATAAGATTAAAATTACGTGCTTCGGTAAAAGTATTTTTATTGCCGCACTGCGGGCAGTTGATTTCTTCAAGTAAAAGTTTGCCGAGTGTTTCATCTTCTAAAATTGTATCAAATGGATTTTCATCACCCGGATTTGCAAAAACGTCATCTATCTTTTGAATGAGTTCTTCTTTTCCATCGAGTTTGATCTTAAGTGCATCAATTGCCTTCTTCTTTTTCTTATCGCTTATCGAATCGCTTAAAACATCTAAACGAAATCTAGATTTACACTGTTTGCAGTCGATCATCGGATCGGTAAAGTTTTCAACGTGTCCCGAAGCTTCCCATACCCTCGGGTGCATTAAAATGGATGCATCGACACCTTCGATATCATCCCGGTAGGTCATTGTTTTCCACCATTCTTCTTTAATATTCTTGAGCAATTCTACCCCAAGCGGACCGTAATCCCAGCAGCCGTTCAATCCGCCGTAAATTTCACTCGATTGAAATACAAATCCTCTTCTCTTTGCGAGCGATACAATATTCTCAACTGTAGTAGTTACATTCTTTTCGATGATTTTTCCTCCTAAATATTATGTGCGTAAATTAAGGCACAAATATAGCAAAAATGATTATTTAGATTTCACTGTTTCTCTCAATTCCTGTACCAGCAGCTTTTCAATCTCAATATGCTTTTTATTCAAACTGCCGTGTTTTTCTTTAACAAGATTCAAAAGATTAAGCGACTGCTCAATGTAATTATTTAATAACAAGTTGAAGTAATTACTCTCCGGTTTCTTATCGCTTAATTTTTTTAATGCGGTCAAATGCCTTTTAATTGTTTTAATATCGCCTCTATCCACCGGACCGGATAAAGCAAATGCAGCTCCGTTATTCCGGATGTTTTTAAGTGTTGTATGAATAGTGGAGTTTAAAATATCAAACGATACTTTTTCATTATTAACATTTATCAATTTCAATAATTGATGAGAGCTGTAAAGATTCCCCGCTAAAAAGTTAGATGCAAAAACTCCCGCCAGATGATAATATACTTTCGAAGCAGAATCGATTTTATAAGGAATCATTCCAAGGATTGATGAAAGCGAGGTTAAATATTTATAAGCTGACGGATCATCAGTCTCAATTGCTGCATGAACTTCTTTCAAGCTCATAATTTTCTTTGAAGGAAATGTCTGCATAATATGCAGTGATGCAGTTGCTGCCCCCTTCTTTCTAAGAGCGTTTAGAAGTGAAATGTTTTCAGCACCCGAAAGATGAATGAACAGCGAATTTCGAAAACCCAATTTGCATTTCGAAAGTTTATTTGCAACACTTCTTATTTCACTATCGGGAACGGAAAGGAAGAAAACTTTAGCGGATTTATCAATCGATTGAACATCATCAGAATAATTTTTAATACCAAATTTTTCAGCGAGTGCTTTTGCGGAATTGATATTCCTGCTGACGACAGTTTTTATTTTATAATTACTTTTCACCAAAGCAGAGCAAAGAGAATACGCAATTCTGCCTGCTCCGATTATAGCTATTTCAGATTTCATACTTCAATTTAAATAATGTAACGATTATAAAATAATGAAATGCTATTACTAATCTCCAGTAATAACAACGTGGGGCAGGACAGTGTCCTGCCAAACCCAGTAAAATTGAACCTAACAATTAAACATTGCATTTATGTTAGTAGGTCGTTCCTACGGAACTTTAATATTCGTTTTTTTATAATCATCACGGCAGTTCCCTGCTGTAACTTTTATGGGGTATTCGCAGGACATTGTCCTGCGCTACGGGTTTAAAGTGTTGACGTATAAAAAACAAATCGCAGTTTTCAAATCATTTTCCATTCGATTTAGCAAATGTGCGAAAATGAAAAATGGAAAGCAGGGGCTGTCCAAAAAGTTCAGATTATGTTGTCATTCCCTTGAAAAAGGGAATCTAAAACTTCAATTATGTAACAGATTCCCACTTTCGTGGAAATGACATTTGGTTAAAAATTACTTTTTGGACAGCCCCAAATAGACAGAAAATAAAATTTTTAGTTAACCGTTTTAACGGTTTTTATAATTTTAATATACTCTCTTTATTGAACGGTTAAAGTAGGAACAACAAATACAATCAGGGCTTTAACCCAATCTCAATATATGTGGCTAAAGTCATAATTGGTTAGGTGTAATCAAAAACCGTCAGTTGAAACTGACGGCAATTGATGAAAACGAAGCAACTTATTTTTCTGCATTATTCTATAATTACTTATTAATTTATCTTTCTTTTATTTTTGAAATATCTTACGTTTTAATATGAAATAAATTATTTTACATAATCCACTGTTATGAAAAAACTAATATTGTTTGTTTTTACTACACTATTGTTCTCCTGCAACACAACAGAACCGCCACCTCAGGATAGGACAATCAAACTTACACTTGAAGATACCGCTTCCATTGAAGCGTGGATAAAAATAACAACAACCAACATAGAACTACCCACAACCGTTACATTAAAGAAAAACAACGCCGTAGAACAGACTATCAGTCTGTTAACGCAAGACAGTGTAATATACATAGATTCCCTTCTGCACAAAACAACCTACACATTCCAGGCATTCACCCAATCATCCAATCAATCATTCAAGAGTAATGAGCTGAGTGTAACAACAATGGACACCACCAGCCACAACTTTACCTGGCAAACGTGGACATTTGGCGAGCACAGCAGCAGCGTCCTTAATGATGTTGCAATAATAAATGAAAACAACATCTGGGCTGTTGGTGAAATTTATATGAATGATTCATTGGGCAATCCTGATCAACATATGTATAATGCTGTGCATTGGG
>BDSV01000022.1 GCA_002898075.1 bacterium BMS3Abin03 | reverse complement strand
CACCCGCTGAAGGAATTGGGATTCAATGTTTTGAACCAGGATAATAATCATTCCGAAGATTATGGCTATGAAGGATATAAATTTACACAGGAAAAATTATCCGCGCTGGGAATTAAGTTTATGCCAAAACAAGGTTTTGCAGAATTTACAATCGGGACAAAACATATTGCTATTGCGGCTTTCGGCTATTCAAGTAATTCTAATAATATATCGGATTTAGAGAATGCAAAAAAAATTATTTCCGGTCTGGATAAAAAGTACGACCTGATCATCGTTTCATTTCACGGCGGCGCCGAAGGTAAAAATGCACAGCACGTTTTCGATTCGACTGAAACATTTTTGGGTGAGAACAGGGGAAATGTTTTTGCTTTTGCACACACTGTAATAGATGCGGGAGCGGATTTAGTTATCGGGCACGGACCGCATGTTTTACGGGCAGTTGAAATTTATAAACAAAAGCTTATCGCATACTCACTCGGCAACTTTTTAACTTATGGCAACATCAACACCGGAGGGATAAGCGGTATTGCGGTTATCCTCGATGTGGAAATTGATTCTACTAACGGTAATTTTGTTCGCGGGAAATTACTCCCTGTTAAACAAGTCGGCTATGGAATCCCGGAATATGATATTAACAACGAAGGAATTAATTTAATTCGCTCGCTAACGGAAAATGATTTTCCCAACACAAAATTATTAATTACACCAGATGGAAAAATTTACTACACAGGTTTTGGTAAAATATCTTTTAGATTTTTTGATGATGGGAAAGAAGATGTTTTTGAAATTCAGAAAGTGCCGGATGTGAAACCTGCCCCGATAAATGATTAACAAACCCCTAACCCGGATAAACCGGAATTGGAATTTGAAAATTATTCGATATTTGTTTTTTGAGATTTAGTAAGAACATCTTCCCCTCAAATTCATTAGTCTCGTTAGAGACGACCCGTTTGTAGCACGGCAGGGAACTGCCGTGATGATTAAAAAGAACAAGGACAAAAGTTCCGTAGGAACGACCTGTATTATGTTTTTGCCTTTGTTTGGGTGGCAGGACAATTGTCCCGCCCTACGATTTTTGGCTTCTCAGATTTCAACTTTGGGATGTTAAAATTTCCAAAATTCAAAGCACAAATAACAAACAAGCACCAGTATCAAAATCTCAATAATCAAACAGTAAGTTTTTTCCTGTTTATCAATTGCCGTCACTTTCAAGTGACGAATTTTAAAAGCATAACTAATTAATCGGCTTTAGCCACATATATTGAGATTGGGCTAAAGCCCTGTTTATATTTGTTGTTCCTTCTTTAATGGCAATTGATTTGAAAATAGCTCTTTGTCTAAGAATTGCAATTGTGTTTTCTCAGGAAGAATATGAATTGAAAATTGGAATTTGAGATTTGTTTGTGTTTTGTTTTTTGAGGTTTAGTAAGAACCACTTCCCCTCTAATTCATTAGTCTCGTTAGAGACGACCTGTTTGGAGCACAGCAGGGAACTGCCGTGATGATTAAAAAGAACAAGAACAAAAGTTCCACAGGAACGACCTGTATTCCATTAAACTTCCATTATTTCATCTTCTTTATGCTTTAAAATTTCATCGACTAATTTGGTATGTTCATCAGTAAGCTTTTGTACTTCATCCTCGGCATCTAAAAACTGGTCTTCCGATAATTTCTTTTCTTTTTCTTCGCGTTTCAAATGCTCGTTCGCATCCCTTCTAATATTCCTGATAGCAATTTTAGATTCCTCACCAAAATTTTTAACTACCTTAACCAGCTCTTTTCTTCTTTCTTCCGTTAACGGAGGGATTGGTATTTTCAGATTTGTACCGTCGCTTACAGGGTTCAATCCCATATTCGATTCAAGAATAGCTTTTTCAATAATTGCTACCATTTGTTTTTCCCATGGAGTTATCGAGAGCGTGTGTGCATCGAGTACCGAAACATTGCTAACCTGGTTTAACGGCACCTGATTACCGTAATATTCAACTTTTATACTATCGAGCAAAGCGGTAGTTGCTTTACCCGTTCTTATTTTAGCTAACTCGTTCCTGAGAGCATTCAACGATTTATCCATTCTTTCTTTTGCATCTTTAATTATAGTATTCATAATTCCTTCTCCGGTTAGTTAAACTTTTTCTCTTGATTCTAATGAATTATGTATAATCGTTCCGATAGTTGCACCTTTAACAATTTTCAACAAATTATCCGGCACATTCATATTGAAAACTATCATCGGCAATTCATTTTCCTGGCACAAACTTACCGCTGTTAAATCCATCACCCTAAGATTTTTTTTAAGAACGTCCAGGTAAGAAATAGATTCAAATTTTGTTGCTTCGGGATTCTTTTCCGGATCACAATCAAAAACACCGTTAACACGCGTTCCTTTAACGATTATATCTGCTCTTATTTCAACAGCCCTCAACGTTGCCGCAGTATCGGTACTAAAATAGGGATGCCCCGTTCCGGCACCGAAAATTGTTACTCTTCCTTTTTCAAGATGCCTGATTGCTCTTCTACTAATGTAAGGTTCGGAAACAGCTTCCATTTTTATTGCGCTCATCAGCCGGGTTGGAATTCCTACTTTCTCGATGGCATTTTGCAGAGCAAGCGAATTTATCATCGTTGCCAGCATTCCCATGTAATCTCCGGTTGCACGATCGATTCCCTGGGAACTTGCACTTAACCCTCTGTATATATTTCCGCCGCCTATTACTATTCCCAGTTCCACACCTATATTATGCACCTTCCTTATTTCGTCAGCAAAAAAATCAAGCACTGCCTGGTCGATACCAAAACCTTTATTACCCATTAATGATTCACCGCTAAGCTTAAGTATAACTCTTTTGTATTTAATATCTTTCATCTTTTTTCTTTCTTTGTTGACAGATGTAAAACTGCCGCTTTGCTTAATATAAGCTGAATGATTTTTCGGATTATTTATAAGAATAAATATAAAAAAAGGTCTTAACAATTGTTAAGACCTTCACTTAATTTTTATTTTTTTTCATCGCCGAGATGAAACCGGTGAAATAAAGAAATTTTCACTTCAGTTCCGTTTTTCGAATTGAATTCTTCTATCAGATCACCAACAGTTCTTGAATTATCTTTTATGAACGCCTGTTCAATCAGACAATTTTCCTGATAAAATTTATTAAGCTTACCGGTTGCAATCATTTCTAAAATCTGATCGGGTTTGCCTTCCTTGCGTGCAACTTCCTTGTAGATTCCCATCTCCTTTTCAATCGTATCTTTCGGTATTTCTTCCCTGTAAACGCTAACCGGATTCATTGCAGCAATCTGCATAGCGATATCTTTTCCCAAATCAGCAAGCTCATCGGCAGCATTAATTACGTTATCGAACTTAACTAAAACACCTAACTTCGAACCCATATGAACGTAGTCAACAATAATTCCGTTTTCCGTTTCCTCGTTTGCAAATCTCGATATTTCAATCTTCTCACCAACTTTGCCTAACACTTCCGTAACTTTTTCTTTTAGTGCTGAATTCTTTTCCAATAATTTATCCACCGAGGCAGGTTTATCATTAAATACAGCCTCGATTAATTCATTAGCCAGATTAACAAAGTCTTCACTTTTTGCAACGAAGTCCGTTTCACAGTTTAGCTCTGCAATTGCGCCGTGTTTTTTATCGCCGGAAACTTTCGTTATAATCATTCCTTCGTTTGCCGCTTTTTCTGCTCTCTTTGCCGCAACCGAAGTACCTTTTTTGCGAAGGATTTCAATTGCTTTTTCCATATCGCCGTCGGCTTCAACCAGCGCTTTTTTACAATCCATCATTCCGGCACCGGTTTTTTTTCGCAATTCATTTACTTGTTGAGCAGTTATTGCCATAGCTTCTTTCTCCATTTCAATTTGAATAATTAATCAGACCCGGGAGATTCCTTTTCCCCTGTTGATTTTTCTTCTTTTGGTTTTTCTTCTTTTGGTTCTTCTTCTTTTGATTTTTCTTCTTTTATATCTTTTTCTGCTGATTCTTTTTCAACTTTTTTGATTCTCAGCTTTTTCTTCATTTTCGGTTTCTCTTCTGTTTTAGAAACTCCGGCTTCAACTTCTTTAGCAGTGTCACCGGCTTTTACAGATTCCTTCTCAACTTTGGTCTCTTCCGGTTTTACTTCTGTTGTTTCTTCCGTTATCTTCTCGGCAGATTTTTTCTTTGCTTCTTTCTTCTCTGCTCTTTTTGCTTCTCTCTCTGCTTCTGCTTTCTTCAGAGCTTCTGCTTTTTCCTGCTCGCGTTCCTTTTTTATGCGTTCTTTTTCTGCAGCTTCCTGTGCCTTGCGCTCCTTCATTTTTGCCTGACCTTCGGCAACTGCATCTGCCATCGTTTTAGTAATAAGTTCGATAGTCTTAACCGCATCGTCGTTAGCGGGAATAAGATAATCGATATTATCGGGATCGCAGTTAGTATCGACAATTGCAAACACCGGAATGTTAAGCCGTTTCGCCTCTTTAATGGCTATAGATTCTTTCTTTATATCGACTACAAAAAGGGAACCGGGAAGTTTATTCATCGTCTCCACACCTTCAAGCACCTTTTTAAGTTTATCTCTTTCCCTTGTGCGATGAAGTCTTTCCTTTTTGGTTATTTTATCGAACGTTCCGTCGGTTTCCTGCTTTTCGATGGAGTGCAATCTTTTAACACTTTTTCTTATAGTGGCAAAGTTAGTAAGCATACCGCCCAACCAGCGTTCACTAACCCAGTTACCGCCGCATCTTCTTGCTTCCGTTTCTATAATATTTTTTGCCTGCTTTTTAGTTCCGACAAAGAGGACCGTTTTCCCGTCTCCGGTAAATTTTGAAAGCTGTTCCGATGCCTCATCTAAAAGTTTTTGAGTTTTTTTCAAATCGATTATATGAATCCCGTTCTTCTCCATAAAAATATATGGTTTCATCTTGGGATTCCATCGGCGGGTTAAGTGCCCGAAATGCGCTCCGGCTTCTATGAGCTGAGTCAATTCAACTTTTGACATTGTTACTCCTGTTTTTAGTTATCTTCTACCCTCTTCAGCTTTACCTAAAATCCCTTGCTAACTGGGACACAGGCGGTAAATCAGAGAGTATGAATGATGTTTAATTAAAAAATTATCTCTTAGAAAATTGAAATCTTTTTCTTGCTTTCGGCTGTCCGTATTTCTTACGTTCAACCATTCTCGGATCTCTTCTTAAAAATCCTTCTGCTTTTAGTGCAGGTCTGAAATCGGGATTGATATCTATCAAAGCACGGGCAATTCCTAATCTTACTGCCTGCGCCTGACCTGTGGTTCCGCCGCCGTTAACATTAACTATAAGATCATATTTGCCTTCGGTTTCGGTAATTTTAAAAGGCGCCAAAATATCGTCTCTGTTTGTAAACTGCGGGAAAGCTTTTTCAAACTCTTTTCTGTTAACGGTAATCTTTCCATTCCCGTTTCTTAAAATTATTCTTGCAACAGATGTTTTTCTTCTGCCTACATAAATTTTATCAGCCATTATTTCTCCGTAAAGCTTAATGTTTCGGGTTTCTGCGCCCGATGCGGATGTTTGTCACCTGCATAAACTTTTAATTTTTTTATTAATTGCCTTCCCAACCTGTTTTTAGGCAGCATACCTTTTACGGCTTTATGAATTACAAACTCCGGCTTTTTCTGCATCATATTCTGAAACGAAGTTGTTTTCTGCCCGCCGGGATAACCGCTGTGGCGAATATATTCTTTTAAATTTTCTCTCTTACCCGTTACCCTAACTTTATCAGCATTAATTACGATAACAAAATCGCCGGTATCCATATTGGGAGTGAAAATCGCTTTATGTTTTCCTCTTATAATACGAGCCACCTCGGTAGCCAATCTTCCGAGCACCTGGTCTTTAGCATCAACCAGATACCATTTTCTATCCGCATCTTCGGTACGGATAAATCTCGTCATTTTTTCCTGTTTCACGTAGTTATTCTCCTAAAACCTAAATCATTTCAAAGAAAGTTTACAAAACTAAGGTTATGAATTACAAATGTCAAGGAATCAAATGCCAGTCACCTCCGGGGATGCATCAAGTGCCAGTCACCTCAAGGCGGTTTTTTCCATTAAGGTGACTGGCACTTGGCACTATTTCAAAAGCAGCATTTTATGTGTGCTAACAAAGCTTCCCGCAACAAGCCGGTAAAAATATACACCGCTCGCAAGATTTGATGCGTTGAAATTAACTTCATAATAGCCGGGGTCTTTTACTTCGTTTACTAAAACCGATACTTCTCTGCCGAGTATATCGTAAATCATTAGTTTTACTTCTCCCTTTTTTACTATCGAGTATTTTATTATTGTCGAGGGGTTAAAAGGATTTGGGTAATTCTGGGATAAATTAAAGGAAGTTATTGAATAAGATATTTCTACTATATTTGAAAATTTATATGTACCGTCATAATCAATCTGTTTTAGTCGGTAATAATTCCTAACATTATCAAGATTATAGTCGTAGAATTGGTATTTATTTTTTCCCGTAGTTGTTCCATATCCTTTCGCAAACCCGATTGGTTTCCACTCTATCTTATCTTTTGATTTTTCTATTATAAATCCTTCATTGTTTAACTCGCTTGCTGTTTGCCATTCTAAAACTATTTTGTTTTCTTTTAAATATCCCTTGAATGAAGTTAACTCTACAGGAACATAACTCGTATCTAAATACTTATAGATTAATCCGGTATTACCCACAGAATAACCTAAAAATTCTGTGGGCGACTGGAATTTTCTCAACCCAACATTTCTTAATTCCAAAATTTCATTCCAGGTGCTTCCTGTATCTGTTGTTTCATACATTCCATCTCCGATTATAAATCCGTGAGATTTTGAAAGCCAGCCAAAGGTTCTTATTATATAATCTGAATTTAGTTGGGTAGTCCAAGTATTGCCTGAATCTGTTGTTTTATATAAATATGGTGATTCTATCACAAATCCGGTATCAATATCAGTAAAATAAACATCATTATAAGGTTCGCTTGTTATATCCAATATCTGAATCCAATTCTCTCCGCCATCGGTTGTTTGCCAAACATACCTGCTTGTCGCCCAGCCATTTAAGGAATCAATCATAAATATACTTGTGAAGTGATCCGCTGGTAATGTTATTTGGGTTTCCCAGTTCTCACCTCCATCCGTAGTTTTAATTATTACAAAACCCCCTGCTGCCCAACCTACTGATGAGTTTATAAAATCTATCTTTGCTATTATATTGGGTACTCCGTTAGTGGCATACCAGCTTTCACCTCCGTCTGTTGTTTTGTATATTTTACTATCACTACCAGCTATAAAGCCTGTTAAACTATCAAGGAATAAAATATCTCCACCCCCGGGGGCACCGGAAACAACCTGCCAGTCTGTTCCTCCATTTTCCGTCTTAAACAATATACCGTTTACTCCTGAACTTATTGCAAATCCTTTCTGTTCTGTTGTAAAATAAACATCTGCAAAATCAGTATTTATTATTAGTTTGCTCCATACATCTAGATTTCCTTCTGCTTTGTATATCTTCAACCCTGCTCCTGCATTGTATCCGGTATTTTCCTCTGGAAATATCTCTAATTCATAATCGCCTATACCTGAAAGATGCGTCCAGCTTTCTCCCCTGTCTGTTGTCTTATATAACCCAAAGTAAGTCATAACCACGTAGCCGGTATCTATATTTATATATTTAATACAATTAATCTCGCTCATCGGAAGTGAACCACCGTTTATTACCCAGCTATACCCTCCATCGCTGCTGTAAATATTTTTAGCCGGATATCCCGTCCCTCCATAGCCCCCTGCTGCTATGTGTAAGCTGTCTATTACATCAATGCTAAATAACGGATAACCATCCCCTGCCTGTATTATCTCCCAATTGTTTCCGCCATCGGTTGTTCTTAGTACTTTTCCGTTTGCAGCAATAAAGCCGTAATTCTCATTTAAGAAATCTATCCACCAGTAATCAGAAGTATAGCCGGGTGTAAATACTCTCTGCCAGCTTTCTCCCCCGTCTGTTGTTTTTATTAATGCTCCATTTGCACCAACAGCCCAACCAGTATCTTTATTTGCAAAACCAATCCCCAGGTAATCTACCCTTGGTACTTTGGGATTTAGCTCAGTCCAGACGCCTGTGCCTGTTGTAACTTTTCCCAGGTGGTTTGTTCCGTAGCCGAGTGGAAATACCTGTTCTTTGGGTTGTTGGTAGTAGGAGGTTGGTGGTTGGCTGTCTGATGTTCTGCGGTAGTTTCTGTGTGTGTTTCCTGTGGTGTCGTTCTGCTGTTGCGGGTAAAGGGTTATAGTTAAAAGAAATAATGCTAAATAAATAAAGTAAAACTTTTTCATTTTTTAACTCTTAAAATTGTTTAATTGTTTATTGAGTTCATTTACTCCCGGTATACCCCGGGCATTTACGTAGTAGGTTTTAACAGAATCAGAAATACGCCCTAATGTATCTTGAAAACTTGTTGGAACTTTATAAACCACAAGAACATTCTCTGGACCCAGAATATCAGCATAGGTTTGCGCTTCTGCTACATTGTAACAGAGAAGAAAAAAGAAAAACAAAACAAATAAATGTTTCATTTGTTCCTCCTTTTATTTTATGATAATTAGTTTTTTAACTGCCGTATAACCACTAGATGTAATCATACGATATAAATAAACACCTGAACTTAATTCATCTGCATTAAGTATTACTGAATGAAAGCCAGCATCATATTTTTGATTTACTATTGTTTTTATTTCTTGTCCTGTTATGTCATATAAAATAATTTTAATTTCTGATTGAATAGGAATTTCAAAGGAAATTTTAGTCATAGGATTGAATGGATTTGGAAAGTTCTGATATAGCCTGAAATCAGATGAATAGTTTTCAATATTAACTTTAACAACTTGCGAAAAAGTAAATGAACCATCATAATCTAACTGTTTTAGGCGGTAGCTTATTTCTCTATTATTTATTATTCTATCAACAAATTGATAATGGTTGGTTTCGGTTGAAGTTCCATTACCAGGTACAAAACCAATATTTCCCCAGTGCTTATTATCAACTGATTTCTGAATTTCAAATCCATAATTATTAAGTTCACTTGCGGTTATCCACTTTAAAAAGACTTCATCGT
>BDSV01000021.1 GCA_002898075.1 bacterium BMS3Abin03 | reverse complement strand
GGTAAAGTCGGTTATGGAGGCCCCTGTCCTCCCGGCGGAACTCATAGATATTTCTTCAAACTTTATGCGCTGGATACTATAATTAATGCAAATGAAGGTTTGACAAAAGCAGAGCTGTTAAAACTGATGGAGGGTCACATTTTAGCTGAGGCGCAGTTGATGGGTAAATATTCGAGAAAGTAAATTAAAGTAATGCAAACTATTTTCACTGTACCGATCACTTCATCAAAACCTATCCATCGTAGCTACACTTCACGAAACGTTTTGTGTAGTGAATGTTTAACGCAGAAGGATCATCTTCTTTGTTTGAACAAAACTTCCTGTTTTTAATGTGTAGAAGTAAATTCCGCTAGTCAAAGCAGATGCATCAAAATTAACTTTATAATTTCCTGCTGATTTTTCTTCGTTAACCAACATTGCAATTTCATTTCCTAAAACATCGTAAACTTTCAATGTTACGAACCCTACTTCGGCAAAGGGGGAACTGAGGGGGGCTGGTATTGAGAATCTTATTTCTGTTGATGGGTTGAATGGATTGGGAAAATTCTGATTTAATTCAAATTTCTTAGGAATGCCATCTTCATTTTTAACATCGGTAGTAGAAAATATCTTATCAAAAATTTTATCCCAACCAACTATAGCAACTGCATGGTCATTATCCAAAGCTGCAAAAACACCAAGCGGATAATCCGGTAACGGATAAGGAAAAGATGCTATTCCGTCTGTATTCGAAACTCCCGTTAAGTTTAATGTACCGAGATGTTCCCACGTTTGCCTGTCGAAAAATTCAAAATCTGTTTTATCTAACCGCTGATCGGAAACAACAATAAAGCCCTCACCGTTATCTATAGAGTTATTTATGGGGCAGTTGTAAACGATTATACCTTCTGCATCTGCATCAAAAACACCCTGACCAAATTGGTTTGATCCATTTCCCGTGTAGGGCGTACCGTCGGGATTATATACGTAAATTCCGGTACGGTTATTTTCATCGGGGATGTAAATACGCTGGTAAAAACTATCTGCAGCCATTGTTTCAAGTCCTTCTTCGGGAACAAACTCGCTAATATAACTCCCGGTTACCGCATCATGAATATAGACGATAAAGTCTGCCGAGACATAAATATTTTTATTACCGTTATTAAGATTCAGTAAAGAAAGGTTTGGTTCCGAATGATAATTTACTCCCTGTTTATTAAAATTCATTTGAAAAGTTAAATCGGGTATTGAAAAAACGGATACTGTACTCGATGGGTCGCCGATTGCTACATAAAGTTTATCGGTATCTTGATCGATTGCCAATCCGTTTACCTGGCTGTTGTTAAATGTTGTATTCGTTAGAGGCGGCTGTTCGTTATTCTGAAACGGATATTTCCAAACTTCAACCAGTTGGTTACCTTTGGCAGTAACAAACATTAATGTTTCAGAGCTATCCGGTGCTTTCCAAAATTCTATTGTATCTACATTTTGTCCGGAGCCGTTAACTTCAAAATCCGGATCAATATTTATCCTTCCAAACTGCGGAAGTTCACATTGAGGAATACCCTGAGCAAGCGTTAGATTAGTCACAAATAATAACGCTGCCGACATTAATAACATCCTGATAGACAAATCTTTCGTAAACAATGTTGTAATAAAACCATATTTGTTCATTTTTAGCCCGGTTTGTTTAATTAATAAATTTTCTATTGATAGGATTCAACTTTTATTCCAAATTAAAATATGATAAATAATTTGTAAAAGGCAGGTCATAATTTCTATCTTTCAAAAAGAAAATTTTTATTAGAATATAATTCTGATTAAAATTCAGGTTCAAACGGCATAATTTTAGCATAAGCTAACACTTATCCCGAATAAACACATTTTTTGGAGAAATATTAAATGACAGAAGAAAAATTTACTAAGAAAATATTGTGCATCGGTGCCGGTTACGTGGGCGGACCAACAATGGCAATGATTGCAGCAAAATGCCCGCAGTACAAAATAACCGTAGTCGATATTGATGAAAATAAAATAGCTGCCTGGCAATCGGACGAGCTGCCGATATATGAACCCGGTTTGTTAGATGTTGTTAAGCAGGCAAGAGGCAGAAACTTATTTTTTACAACTGAACTCGAAAAAAATATTAAAGAGTCGGAGATAATTTTTGTCTCGGTTAATACCCCTACTAAAACATTCGGTGAAGGTGCAGGTAAGAGCGCAGACCTCCAGTACTGGGAAAAATGCGCAAGAGACATAAGAGGTGCTTCAGAGTCCGATAAAATTATAGTGGAGAAAAGTACACTTCCGGTTAAAACCGCAATTGCAATGGAGAGGATATTAAGTGCTAACGATAAAGGGTTGCACTTTGAGGTTGTTTCCAACCCTGAATTTCTTGCCGAAGGTACTGCTATCCGCGACCTCGAAAATCCGGACCGGGTTCTAATCGGCTCAAAGGAAACCGATAGCGGACTTAACGCACGGGAAGAAATTGTTGAGATCTTTGCAAACTGGATTCCACGCGATAGACTGATAACAAGCAACCTTATGAGTGCGGAGCTATCGAAGCTCGTTGCCAATTCATTTCTTGCACAGAGAATATCATCAATAAATAGTATTTCCGCTTTATGTGAAATAGTTGATGCGGATGTGAACGAGGTTGCTAATGCTATCGGGAAAGACTCGAGAATTGGTAACCGCTTTCTGAATGCGAGTGTTGGATTCGGCGGCTCCTGTTTTAAAAAAGATATTCTCAATCTTGTTTATTTGTGCGAAACTTTCGGGCTGTTCGAAGTTGCAGCTTACTGGGAAAGCGTTGTAAAAATGAACGAGTACCAGGAAACAAGATTTGTAAAGATAATTACTAAAGCACTCTTTAACACGGTAACTAATAAAAGGATTGCTCTATTCGGTTTTGCATTCAAAGCAAATACAAGCGACACAAGGGAGTCGCCGGCTTTTTACATCACAAAAAAATTAATGGAAGAAAAAGCCAATGTGGTCATCTCAGATCCGAAAGCTATTGATAATGCAAAAAAAGATCTGAAATATTATAACGACGATATTGAATATGAAGAAGACCCATACAAAGCAGCGGATAAATCTCATGCAATTGCAGTTTTAACTGAATGGGATTTATATAAGAATTTAGATTATGAAAAAATTTACGGAAAGATGGAAAAACCTGCATTTATTTTTGACGGCAGAAACATCTTAGATCATAAGAAACTTTTTGAAATCGGATTCAATGTATATCCATTGGGTAAACCGCATTTAATTCATTTCAAAGATGTGTAAAAACTATTCCGCTCCGGTTTTAACGGTTTTGCCAAACCCGGAATTGGATTTTGTTGTATTTTTGTTTCAATCAATTACTGCATTTTATTTATTATTTTTATTTTTAATTATGCACCAAAATTCTTAATGAGCATAATTCTTGTTGTACCCGGTTTTCATTTCTATGTTAACCATTCTTTCAAAAAATATTCAGCTATTAATTTTTCTCTTATAAAAGGATCCTCATCAATTATTTTTTTGGCTTCGATTATATTTTCAGCAGTAAAAATAATCATTCCGCCAGTTTTGTCAGAAAAAGGCCCTCCAGAATAACTATCAAACTCTAATACTTTCCAGTAATTAATGTGAAAAGGAATGATTTCTCTAATCTTATTGAGATGTTCATTGAAATAGAAGAAAATAAATTTTTTCATTACTTTTTCATTTTATTATTAAATATTTCCAGTGATTTATTTATATCATAAATCTCCCGTTCGGAAAATTCTTTCAGTAAATCCGAATTGTATAATTCAAATTTTTTCATCGCTTTTTTAACTATTGTTTTCCCTTTTGGCTTAATAGTCAATACGCTGAAACGATTATCATCTGTACTCATTTCCTTCCTAATTAATTGCATACTTTCTAACTTTTTAATGATTTTAGACAAGTTCGATTTTTCAAATAAAAGATGCGAATAAATATCTTTTTGGTTAACGGGTTGATGGTTCGAAATAAATCTTAAAACTACAAATTGCTGTTGATTTATTCCGAATTCATTAACAATCCTGTTTCCTTCCCGGTATAAGAATGCTCCGATTTGTAGAAAGCGAAAAATTATTTTTCTTTTATCTATCATTCACTTTTCTTTAATTAGTAAAGTAAGGATAATAACAAATAGTTTCCGTGTCAACTATTATTCTAATATAAATCATTTTTAAATACAAAATAAAACTGACAATTAATAATTGTTTATCTAACTTGAACGGATTACCCGATAAGCCGTATCATTTCCTGTACTGCTTCTTTAATACCCACAAAAACAGCACGGGCAATTACAGCTTGACCGATACTTACCTCGTCTATATCGGGAACTTCCCTGAAAATTTTAATGTTTTGATAATTCAAACCATGCCCGGCATTTACACCGAGCCCTAATTTTTTAGCGTGCTTTACCGCAGCCCTAATCGTTTCAAGTTCATCGAATTGCTCTGCTTCCGTTTCCGCATTAGCAAACACACCGGTGTGTATCTCAATAAAGTCGGCATCCATTTCTGCAGCAGCATCAATGTTTTTCAAATCCGGTTCGATGAATAAAGAAACATCGATTTCAGCATTATGCAATTCTTCGATAGTATTTTTTATTAAAGGAATATTATCGATCACGTTCAACCCGCCTTCGGTAGTCAGCTCCTCTCTTCGTTCCGGAACTAAAGTGGCTAACTCGGGTCCAACATCACAAGCTATTTTTATTATTTCCTCATCTGCAGCCATCTCAAGGTCTAATTTTGTTTTAACCAGTTCACGAAGCAGGCGCACATCACGTTCGGTAATATGTCGTCTATCCTCGCGTAAATGAATAACAATACCGTCAATACCCGCTTGTTCGGCAATTAATGCAGCCGTAACCGGATCGGGCTGTTCCTCTCCCCTTGCATTCCTTAATGTTGCTATATGATCTACATTTAATAAGAACCTCATTTTGTAATCCTCAGAATAATTCTTTAATTATTTTTATTAATGAATTGAAACCAATCCCGTAATCATTTGAACGGAATCTTAAAGTACAAATTAAATCGATAGAAAACATGATTCCCATATGTGTAATAATCCCGTACAAAAACGACCGCGTTCTAAAAGCAAGTATTCCCAGCGCAATACCACCAATAATAGCGCTAAAAGTTTCTACAGCAGGTTTGCCGTTGTGCAAAATTACAAAGGGTATCATTTGAATAAGAACTGCATAATAGCCGAATTTTTCTTCCAGTCCGAAGAGCATATACCCGCGCCAGATAAACTCCCATGCAAACATATAAATTAGCAATCCAATTTCGTATATAAAAAACTTAGACCAAACTTCGCGAACTGAAAGCAGGTGAGGATATTTTGAAACAAACGAAGGTTCGGCAGAGATGACCCAGATAACCGGCAGCATTACAATCAGAAAAATAATGGATAATTGAAATCCTATGCGTTTCTCACCCAAAGTTAAACCGTAAGAAGCGGTTCTTTCTTTATGAATAAATTTGATAATCAGCACCGGAAGAATAAAGAAAGTAACAAAATCACCGATGAACCAATAGAGGTATTCAATTAAATATATATCGGGAGTGGTTTGAATAGACGAAAAAATGTTTATCCTGAAAAACCTGCGGGATGTGAAATACCAGGATATTGTCTGCAATACGGCAACGGCAAGAAAGACAATAACAACTTTTCTATCCAGACTTAATATTGCTCTCTTCAACGCTGAGAGTTCATTTTTCCAGTTAATCTTCTCTTTGTTCATATCCTTCAGTTTTTTGAAACCAAAATTAAATTGAATAATCTAATATATCACTCTCGCTGTAAAATTATCCCGGAAGCGTATAGGGAAGATAAAGCTTGTTGACAAAAAATATGTTATGTATTATATTAGCACTCGTCTTTAAAGAGTGCTAATTATTTGTTAATAAATTCAAGGAGTTAGTTATGAGTGAAATAAAAATAAAACCATTATCCGACAGAATCGTTGTAAAACCGATGGAAGCTGAGGATAAAACAAAAGGAGGAATTATTCTTCCGGATACAGCAAAAGAAAAACCGGTTGAAGGAACTGTTGTTGCAGCGGGTCCGGGCAGGAAGAACGACGAGGGGAAAGTTATCCCTATGGATATAAAAGTCGGCGATACTGTTTTGTATGGCAAATACAGCGGGACAGAAGTTACAATAGAGGGAGAAGAATATCTCATTATGCGTGAAAGTGATATTTTTGCAATCGTTTAAATAAGAAAATTTAATGAATAAAAAATTGAGGTAAGACTATGGCTAAATTAATTGAATATGAAAGCGATGCCCGCACCGGTTTAAAAGCAGGTGTGGATAAATTAGCAAACGCTGTTAAAGTTACCCTTGGGCCAAAGGGACGGAATGTAATCATAGAGAAAAAGTTCGGTGCTCCTACCATAACCAAAGACGGTGTTACAGTAGCAAAGGAAATTGAACTTGATGAACCTGTAGAAAACATGGGCGCACAAATGGTTCGCGAAGTTGCATCCAAAACCAGTGATGTAGCAGGTGACGGAACGACTACTGCAACTGTACTTGCCCAGGCAATTTACAGGGAAGGATTACGCAACGTTACTGCAGGCGCAAATCCGATGGATCTTAAAAGAGGTATCGACCTTGCAGTTGAAAAAGTGGTGACCCAGTTAAAAGCTATTAGCAGAGATGTTGAGGACAGAAATGAAATTGCTCAGATTGGATCTATTTCTGCTAATAATGATCCTTCGATCGGCAACCTGATTGCAGATGCTATGGAGAAAGTCGGCAAAGACGGCGTTATAACCGTTGAAGAAGCAAAAGGAACCGAAACCGGACTGGATGTTGTTGAAGGTATGCAGTTCGATCGCGGTTATCTCTCTCCATATTTTGTTACCGATACTGAAAATATGGAAACGATTCTTGAAGACCCGATGATCCTGATCCACGATAAAAAAATCTCCGCAATGAAAGACCTTCTGCCGATTCTTGAAAAAGTAGCACAGCAGGGTAAAGCAATGCTGATTATTGCCGAAGACCTTGAAGGCGAAGCATTGGCGACATTAGTTGTTAACAAGATTCGCGGCACACTGAAAGTTGCTGCCGTTAAAGCTCCGGGATTCGGTGATAGAAGAAAAGCTATGCTCGAAGACATCGCAGTTCTTACCGGCGGTACGGTTATTTCGGAAGAACGCGGATTTAAATTAGAGAATGCAACTGTTTCATATCTTGGTACAGCTAAAAAAGTTGTTATCGATAAAGACAATACAACAATTGTTGAAGGTGCCGGAAAAGGTGACGACATCAAGAAAAGAATAAATGAAATAAAAGCACAGATCGAAAAGACAACTTCCGATTACGACAAGGAAAAATTACAGGAAAGATTAGCCAAACTTTCCGGCGGTGTTGCGGTACTTAAAATCGGTGCTTCTACCGAAATTGAAATGAAAGAGAAAAAAGCAAGAGTCGAAGATGCACTACATGCTACAAGAGCCGCAGTTGAAGAAGGTATTGTTGCAGGCGGCGGTGTTGCTTTAATAAGAGCTATAGATACAATTGAGAAATTGAAAGGTGAAAACCTTGACCAAACTACAGGCATTAAAATTGTACAAAAAGCTCTTGAAGAACCGCTGAGACAAATTGTAAACAATGCCGGTCTCGAAGGTTCGGTTGTATTGCAGAAAGTTAAAGAAGGAAAAGATGATTTCGGATTTAACGCTGCAACCGAAGAATATGAAAACCTTATTAAATCGGGCGTTATCGATCCTACTAAGGTAACAAGAACAGCATTGGAAAATGCTGCATCTGTTGCTTCATTGCTGGTAACAACTGAAGCTGTTGTGTATGAAAAGAAAGAAAAGGAACCACCGATGCCTCCAATGCCAGGCGGCGGCATGGGTGATATGGGCGGAATGTATTAATCGTTCCCCATATCCAAATATTAAAGGCGAGTATTTTAAATGCTCGCCTTTTATTATTTAAATATGAGTATATTAAATAAAGTGCAGATCACTGTAATAATAACATCTTCTTAGTTTCGATATAGTTACCAGCTTTTATTTGATAGAAATATACGCCGCTAGGTAATCCTGTTGCGTCAAATTCAACCTCATAAGTGCCAGTTTGTTTTTCTTCATTTACTAATGTTACAACTTCACTTCCTAAAACATCAAATACTTTAAGGGCAACTAAACTTAATTCTGGTATCTGGTATTTGATGGTTGTCTGAGGATTAAATGGATTGGGATAATTCTGATAGAGTTCGTATGATAAAATAATACTTTCTTTATCTTCGACGGCAGAAACCCCTGATATTAGTCTGACAACTTTAGATCTCTGATTATTCCCTTTAAAAGTTGGCCATTCATAATTTGATAATGTTAATGTCTTATTTCCAAGATTCAGGTCTCGCATAATAAATACATCCCCATTAGTTGCCCCGATATATACAATTCCGTTATCAGTAATAAGAGTTGGTGCAAGTATTGAACTTGATGCCTGGAAGTACCAATTAATTGGCATATCAGTTCCTGAAACATTTTTATCTAAGGAAAAAAAACTCCCATTATCACAACCTACTAGCAGACTCCCGCCAGGTCCGATTCCTGCCGTACCATTTATACTAACATTTTCATAAAATATTTTTACCGGGTCAGAATTAAAAGTGAAATCCTTATCGACACCATACACATATCCG
>BDSV01000020.1 GCA_002898075.1 bacterium BMS3Abin03 | reverse complement strand
CCAGAAGAAGATAAAATTTATAGATGTAATGCTGCTTATAATTTTTCTTGATATGATGTTTTTGGGCTGGCACGTGCAGATAATATTTTACATCTTTTTTGCGGTGCTTATCTACTTCATCTATTACTTGTTAAGATCGCTTAAGCTGAAGGATAAAATCCTCACAAAGCAGCTTGTGAAATCGGCGGTAGTTTTTCTGATAGCCGTGATAGTTGCATTGCTCATTCAGTCGGATAATTTAACACAAATATGGGAGTATAATCCTTATTCTACAAGGGGAACCGAAAGTATTCTGGAAAAACAATCCGCATCGACGGAACAATCGGGATCCGACTTTTATCAGTATGCAACTAATTGGTCATTCTCCCCGGGTGAAGTGTTAACCTTTATCGTTCCGTCATATTACGGTTTCGGTAAGTCAACATACAAAGGTCCGTTAACAAACAATCAGCCCGTTGAAGTAAACACTTATTTCGGGCAAATGCCTTTTGTGGATGTTGCACAATACATGGGCGTGATCATCTTTTTCCTCGCTCTCTTTTCGATGGTGATTAATTGGAAGGATCCGTTTGTCCGGTATCTAACTATCCTGTCGATAATAGCATTGCTTATTTCATTCGGCAGAACGTTCCCGTTTGTTTATGATTTAATGTTCAACTATTTCCCGGCATTCGATAAGTTCAGAGTTCCTTCAATGATACTCGTACTTGTGCAGTTGAGTTTTCCTATACTTGCGGGACTCGGAATTGCAAAAATTATTTCGGCTAAAAAGGAAAAAGATAAAAGAATAGAATTATATATAAGAAATATTTTCTTCGTGTTAGGAGGATTCTTTCTGCTCACTTTACTTTTGGGTTCACCTATTAAGGAATGGTTCACTTCCAGGGTTAATGAATATGTATCGACTATACGAATTTCCCAGCCACAAAAAGCCAATATGTTTAATGCACTATCCGATTATATGGCAAATATGTTTTTAACGGATGCACGTCTTGCATTCTTTTTCATTACTCTTACATTCGGACTTATGTATGGATACTACAGGGCAAAAATCAGTGCCGATATTATGGTAATTGCAATTGCAGTGTTGGTAATTATTGATCTGTTTAGAATTGATCTTCGCGGTGAGACTTATGTGGATTATTCGCAGATTGAACAATTATTCAACAAGCCCGAATACATTCAGGCAATTGAAAATACAAATGATAATTCTGTTTACAGAATCGTAAACTTGAAACAAGATGGTTCGATCGGCTCGATAAGTCAGAATTCTAATTTTAATGCTTATTTCTTAATGCAGGATCTTTACGGCTATTCCGGTATTAAACCAAGAGCATTTCAGGATTATATGGATGTTTTAGGCAGCCCGGCAAATCCAACTCTCTGGCGTATGGCAAATGTTAAATATATTGTGCTGGATCAACAAAAGAATATTCAAGGGTTAAAACTTATTTACTCGGGTAATAAAACTTTTGTTTATCAAAATCAGAATGCATTACCGCGGGCTTATTTTGTTAACAAGGTAGAAGTTAAGCCGGCACTCGATATGTTAAATATGGTTAAAGCCGATGCATTCGATCCTGTTGATATAGCTTTCGTTGAAGAAGAAGAATTAAATGTCGATATACCCGACAGCACTGCATTTGTTAAAATAGAAAGCTACAAAGATGAAACAATAAACCTGAACGTAAATGCGAGCGGAAATAATTTTCTCTTTTTAGGTGATACTTATTACCCCGTTGGCTGGAAAGCATACATCGACGGAAATGAAACTCCTATTTACAGGGCAAACCACGACTTCAGAGGAATTGTAGTTCCGGAAGGAAAACACAAAGTTGAGTTTGTTTATCTACCGGAATCGTTTGTGATTAGCGAATACGTTTCACTCGGCTTAAGCTCACTTGCTTTGTTCGGGTTGCTGTTAGGTGTTTTTCTAATGCAGAAAAAGAAAAAAGAATCAGTTGAAGAATAGATGGTTTTGATTGGAGAATCCGAAGAAAATAGAAACCAGGATTAATTTCAAATCCGATACTTTCAAGAAGTACTTCAAAAACACATCCTGGCTTCTTGCCGAAAAGATGTTCCGTGTTCTGTTATCTTTTTTCGTTTCCATACTTGTCATCCGCTATCTCGGTCCCGATAATTTTGGATTGTTAAGTTATGCGATAAGTTTTTACGGTTTGTTTACTGCGCTGTCTGTGCTCGGACTCGAAAGCATTTCCATACGAGAGTTAGTTAAGCATCCCGATAAGCGGGATAAACTGCTTGGCTCTGTGTTTGGATTGAGACTTATCGGCGGCGCTATTACATTAGCGATTATCATTATTGTATTATTAAGTACGGGGGAATCGTACGACACTTCGCTATTAATAATTGTTATTTCAAGCTCTGTAATTTTTCAATCATTTTCCGTTGTCGATTATTACTTCCGTTCTAAAGTGGAAGCCAAATACTCCGTTTATGTGCTTTCCTCTTCGGTGCTGATTTCAGCGGTAATAAAACTATTAATGGTTTATTGGAAGGCACCATTAATTTATTTTGCAATTATTTACTCATTTGAATTTTTAGTTGCAGCAGTCGGCTTTTTAATGGTTTATAAGAAAAGAGGGCTGAAAATATCCAGGTGGAAGTTCGATAAGCTGCTTTCTGTTGAACTGTTAAAAGATTCCTGGCCCTTAATCTTATCCGGGCTTGTTGTTTCTATTTATATGAAAATAGACCAGGTAATGATTAAAAATATGTTAAACAACGAGCAGGTTGGTTACTATGCTGCTGCAGTTCGTTTAAGCGAGGCATGGTATTTTATTCCAATTGCAATTACAAATTCATTATTCCCGGCAATAGTACATGCGAAAAATATAAGCGAAGAATTTTATAATAACCGCATGCAAAAGCTGTACGATATGTTGGCATGGCTATCGATAGCGATTGCGCTGCCTGTAAGTTTTTTCTCCAAAGAAATCATTCTGATTCTGTTAGGTAATACTTATGCTTCATCCGCTCCGATTTTAACAATTTACATTTGGGCGGGAGTTGCAGTATTTTTGGGAGTAGCGAGCAGTCAGTATTTAATTAATGAAAACTATACGAAGCTTTCATTCTTTAGAACATTTATCGGAATGATTATTAATGTAATTCTAAACTTTATTTTAATTCCTGTTTACGGTATTATAGGAGCAGCGGTTGCAACGCTTATTTCTTATAGTTTAGCTACATTTTCAATTGTATTTTTTAAGAAAACTAATAAACAATTTATTATGATGCTGAAGTCTGTTTTATTAATCACTTTCATACAATATTTATTTTCAAGATGGAATATACATTCAGAGAAAAAGTAAAAACGCTTTTAATATTAATTAAAGAGCCAAAAGTTTTATCAAAGCTACTATCATTACGATTATCCGGTTATTTAATGGACGTTGGCTGGTTCAATGCATTTAAAGCAGGAGAACCGATCGGTAAAAATTCAGAACCGCTTCCATGGGTAACGTATTCCTTTATAGATTTCATTTCAGAAAGATTAAACAAGGATTTTTCGATATTTGAATTCGGCAGCGGCAATTCCACTTTGTTCTTTGCAGAAAGAGTAAAAAATGTAACCACCGTAGAGCATAATGCTGATTGGTATAATAAGCTAAAAGAAAAATTACCCGGTAATGTAGAATTAATATTATCAAAATCAGATTTAAAAGAAGATTATCTTGATGGTCTAAAAAAGTCTGATAAAAATTATGATATTATTTTTATAGATGGGATCCACAGGGTTGGATGCTGTTATACTGCTGTAAATCATTTAACAGATAACGGCGTAATAATTTTAGATGATTCGGAAAGAGAAGAATATAAAGAAGGAATAGAATACTTAAAGAGTAAGGGATTTAAAAGAATAGATTTTTGGGAGATTCCACCAGGAATGTTTATCAGAAAGTGTACAACTATATTTTATCAACCAGTAAATTGTTTGGAGATTTGAAAATGTATAAGGATTTCAAGCAATTTATCTACAAGAAATTAATTCCATTTATTAAAATATACAAATATATATCTTGGCGATTTTATTTAGCTGCGCATCAAGAAATTAATCTAATAGTAGGTTCTGGTCCTATAAAGTTTAAAGGTTGGTTCGCGACAGAAATATCGACATTAGATATAACAAAGGAAAAGCATTTCCGAAAATATTTTAAGAATAAAAAAATAAATAAAATTTTAGCAGAACATGTTCTAGAACACTTAACGAATGTTGAACTTGAACTAATGGTAAAGAACTTTTATAAATACTCTGCTGCTGATGTTAATATTAGAATCGCGGTACCCGATGGATTTCACATTAATCAAGACTATATTAATACAGTAAAACCTGGTGGTACGGGGGAAGGTGCTGATGACCATAAGCATTTATTTAATTATAAATCTTTATCATTACTATTCGAGAGCCAGGGGTTTATTGCTTATCCAGTCGAATATTGGGATGAAAATAAAAAATTTCATACAACTTATAAAAATGATTCTAATGGTCAAATAAGAAGATCATTTATAAACGATAAAAGAAATAAAGATAATAATCCCCTTTATACATCCCTGATTATTGATTTTAAAAAGAAGTAATCCATTATTGCCATAGCAGATCATAATTTTTACTTACTTACTTACTTATATTTTATTCAATTCTACTTGACTATTAATAATTTTAACTGGGGTATGTACAACTGTCCAGTTAATTTATTACCTTTGCAGCCATGATATACCCAAAGAATCAGATAGAATTT
>BDSV01000019.1 GCA_002898075.1 bacterium BMS3Abin03 | reverse complement strand
TGATTCGTTCACATTTGATCATCGGTTATAACTTCCATTCAAAACTTCGTGTACCGAATCTCCCTTCATAAGAAAGTATTAATTCAATATCGGAAACATTACCGGGAATATTTTCAAAAATTAAATCTCCGCTGCGGTGATGTCCGCCGGGTGAAGTACCATTCCAGGAACCATCTATTTTCATAAGCTCTCCATTTATTTTTAGGAATGCTATCTTTTCAACCTGAAAATCCATGCTGCCTGAGTGAGTTGTAAATTTTATATGAAAATTAATTTTATGTTCTTGTACCGGATACTCTCCATTTACATCAACCCAAATACCATTACCTGAAACCTTTTTAAGTTCCAATGTAATTTTATCTTTTTTAAAATTAAGATTAGTTTCTTTTGCCAAAGTTGTTTGAGAGGGCTGCAAAGTAAAAATACTTAGTATGAAAAATAAAGATAACAAAGGGATTTCCACCCGGAAGATTTTTTTGAAATTATAGCTGCCCAATTTCGATAGCCATATATTTTCTTCGAAAAACAAATGATGCCTTGTAATTATGCTCAACATATATGTAATGCCTATAATGTTCGAAATAACTCCGATGCTCATAAAAATTAGTTGATAAGTTGAAAGGAATGCCGCAGCAGCAGATAACCCTAATACCGGTAAAATATCGGTAAGGTGGTGAGCGCAGCATGCAATCATCGAAACGGTTGAAGTACCTGCACCTACAGCAACTGCCGAAGTAGCTTCCCTTATTTCTTTCTTCAACTTAATTGTTTGCCGAACGTGAGCGTATAAACCTATTTGAAAACCGAATCCTATGCTCAATGCAGCAATCCAGTACCATATATTTAAAAATTCATCGATGGCATGAGAAAAAGAATTGGCAACAGATACAATTAAAAAGTATATAGCTAACAGCAACAGCCCGCCTGTGAAACCCGCAATAACAGATTTTTTATTTAGCTGTTTAATTATTTCATTCATTATATACCTCTTATTTAAGATGGGCAGATTTTTATTTTTAAAAATAAATCAAATCCCCTCCTGGCTAAAAGAGGGGATTACAAAATTTCATTAAGCTAAAACTTATTTTATTGATTACTTCCGTCACCGGACATCATTCCTGAACCTCCCATCTTATTGCAGCTTCCTTTTCCCTGCATCATTCCAGAACCATTCATCATATTTTTCATCATCATTCCATGCATTCCGCTTCCCATCATTCCCTTTTTATTCATCATTCCACAACTTGTATTATCTGCATATTGATTTAAATAACTCTTTAAATCTATTTGCTGATCTTTAGGTAATATTTTATTTATTCCTGCTGTTTCATCAATTTTAAGATCATCTATCTTCCCCTGTACATCACGAATCTGCTGACGGAATTGCTTTACATTTTCAACATCAATATTATCATTAAGACCATAGTTGTACGCTTCGGTCCTTAACAAGTTAAGCTTTTGACGGAGAGGGAGCGTTTCTTTATTATACTTATCCTGCATCTCATCAATTTTATTAATCTGTTCTTTTGAAAGCTTACTTTTATCAAATGATTGATTTCCGCATTTCTGCCCTCCACCAAGAGGAAACGCCTGGGATGAGAAAAGCAATAGACCTGACATTATCAGCGCCGTAATCATTAACGAATTTTTGATTGGAAACATTTCTTCACCTTTAAATTTTGTTTTTATCATTACTAATTAAGTATTTGACACATTAAACCAACCTTTAAGAGACCAATAGACGTACCAAAAATTATTTTTGAATTTTAACTATAAATGAACATTTAGAAACGGATTGTTTTAATTTTTTTAATTTTTTTTTAAGAATTTTAAATTCTTGCCTTATTTCAAAATGATGTGCTATAATTTATTAATGCAATTTCAGTTACTATTAAACTGTTTTGATACTGAAATCAAACGAATATTCAAATTTTTTAAATGTGCTTCAAAAAACTGAATTACTCAAATCCCGGAGTTAATTATACGACAACCTGTATTATTAATTGTTTTAACAGTTTTTTTAATTTTAACCGTTCGACTTTAGTAAATTAATCGAATCGAAATTATCAAAGCATTCAAACGTGTTTAAAAAATAACCTTTACACGAAGGTAAGCTTGATTGGCATCGTTCCAGGAGCCCAATAAAGTTGCTGGTTTGCCGCCTACTAAAAAAGTTCCTACTGCTATTTCCAGATTGTCTATTCCCTGGTAAGTTAATTCGGGAAAGAAACCGTATCCATAATTTTCATTTACATTATCCCATTTATCTACTTCTAAAACGCCTCCCAAAGCAATCTTCAGTTGATCATTAAATAAAACTTTTTCTAATCTTGCAAAAAAGTAATCGTTTAATGCGCTGCCTCTTTCGGTGAAGAAACCATGCATCCATTGAAAATTCAAATAATAACCTCCCGGGAAAGTATAGTCGCTGCCCAATGTGAATTTAAAATAGGGTTTATCATCAAGAGCAACCGTTTGATAATTCATTCCGATTGCAGAAATATATGTAACTACCTCATCGGGAATAATTAGTGCACCTTCACCCCAGAATCCAATGCCGCTTATTTCGGTAGAAAAGTCGGCTCCGATTACCTGGATTTTTGGGAAGGATAGTTCTGCTTTACCCGGATTGCTGCTGCCCGGATTAGAATTATAAATTAATGAAGTGAGAATAGGAATATCATCATACCCGTTAAAATAGCTGAATGAGTAATCCCATCCGGCAAGGTTACTCGATAGTTTAAAAGCAAACATACTGCTGCTCAATTTACTTGCCGGCAATACCACACTGTCCTTAAATGAAGCTAATGCGTCGCCTAAAAATAAGCTTGTTCCGTTTCTCGGCAGAAGAACGGGTTCGAAATTCGGCAGCCAAACTGCGGTAAGATTATAATCGCCCAAATAATAAGACAGCTTTACCGCCCAGCTCGGTATCTTTTCCGTAAAGTTATATATGTCTGAAAAATCTTTTGAGTTGAGATTATCTGTCTGGTTTAATTTATCCGCCGTGCCCCAACTAATTCTTTGTTTTCCTATTTTCAGATCAAGATCATCGAATAAAAAACCGTAAACAGAAACGTAAGCTTCCCACAAAGAAATATTTGTAGGAAACAATTGATTGATATTTTCAAGGTCGTTCAATTCATCTACTCTTGCAACATCGTAAAATCTAAAATCGACACTGCTGAACAGATAAAGTTTATCGTTTGGCGAGATAGAAGTTTCGAACCGGAACCGGTTATAAAAATCATCAAACGGCAAAGCATTATCGTTTATATAGAATCGTTTATCTAATTGTAAAAACCCGCCAATTTTAGGTTGAGCATAAATTTTATAAAAGCTTAAAGGGCTTAATATTAATGCAAGTATTACAATTAATATGAATTTAATCTTTCCCATTTTTATAAACTATTCCGGTCGTTTCAAATTTCTTTCTGTGAAAATTTTATCCGGTAAACCCTGGTCAAACTTTATTTCGGTTAAAATTAAAGTTGTTCTATGATCATTTTTAAGATTACGCATTTCCATCTTTTTGCCGAACCAGTAGTTATCAATTTTTTCAATATTATCAACTGTAAGGACTTTAAATTGTTTACCATTGTTGTAATACTCGATCTTACGATAAACATAATTTGATTTATCTATGTATAGAATCAATTTTTCATAACTCACATCAGCATTAGGTTTCGGCTTAAGTTCCAATACATATTGATTGTTTTCCTGTTTTAATAATTTTGCAGTATAATCATTGCTGTAAGAACTTTGAGACATATCTTCGTACGAGAAATCCGTTCCCATAAAGTTTTCGTTCTTTACCGATGAAGCTATGCGCCTTACTTTGCGAAATGCAGGCAGATATAAATAAAGCCGATCGGATGCTAACCTTAAGAAACTTACTCCCCTAACATCCGCCGGTGTAAGAAATCTTACCAGCCGCCATTCACTGCCTTTCTGGTATATTTTTGTGTTGCGGTCTTTTTGCGAGCCGCCTTTATCTATCAGTGTCATTTTTTCGATAGCCGTCATATCTTTTGGAGCATTCATTACCGAATCTACTTTAGCAAGAATTTCCTTCCCGGTTTGTGCGTTTGCAACTGTGGTTAATATTAAGAACACCACCACAAATAATATTCGGTAGACTCTTTCCCCCGATGGAACTTTCGTGGCATCAGGCAAGGGCGGGCTTTGCAATATTTCATTCAACATTTTCATTCTCCTTTAAATATTAGGATTATTATTTTATTGAACACCTAATTCAGCTCCGGAATCCAATTGTTTTTTTTTGCTTTCTTTCTTTTGTAAAAACTTTCAAGAATTTTGGTTTTATCAAAATGAATAAAGATGGAAGAAGTGTTAAGGTTAAGAATGCACTTACTATCATAGTTAACGAAGTTAAGCCGCCGAATCTTCTAATATGCTGCCCGCCGGCTGCGAGCAAAACAATAAATCCAAGCCCTACTGAAAAAGCATTTGTCAATATCGAAATTCCTGTTGTTCCTAATGTATTTTGAAGTGCTTTAAGAGTATCGCCTTCTTCTTTTATTTCCTTTTTAAATCTCGATGTAAAATGGATTGCATAATCGATACCCAGCCCGATTGCAATGGAAGCGATCATAGAAGTAAAAGAATCCAGACCGATATTACCGAAGCCCATCACTGAAAAATTTATTAAGATAGTTAAGATGATAGGAATCACTGCCAAAGCACCAACTAAAGATGATCTGAACAATAATGAAAGAATTATTACTACAAATATTAATGTTATTAGCAGACTTTCAGTTTGTGTGGGCGTTAATTCCGCTTCCATTTGACTTAAGACGGAGGGCATACCTGCATTATAAAAATTCCACTTAACTGTTCTTACAATTGAATTATTATTTTGACCCAATAAATCTTCTGCTTTTTTGTAACCGGTATAGAGATAATTTTCATTAACTGCCCACAGTATTCCTGTAATATCTCTTTTAAAATTACTATTCAAATCCAAATTCGAGGGAACAATTGCGTTAACCCTTGCTATTGAACTTTGAATGCGGTTTTCGCCAAAAGTATCTTTAACAATTTGCTCAAGTGAAGCAGCCAAAAATCCGGCATCTTCTTTATTAACTTTAACTTCAGAGAGAATAGCTGAATATATTTGTGTGGAATCCGGATACGATTTTTTATCGACTAATTTTGATATTGAAGAGCTTAAACGATTAACAGAATTTATATTGAGTTCAGCTTCTGCCTGCGGACTCTTAAGATAGTCAGCCACAGCATTTTGAATACTTGCATTTATATTATCACCGGCAGCAGAATTTGTTGCCTTATCTACAATTTTTTCAAGCCGATTTTTATCAGGTGTAATCCCATACTTTTCCAGAGTCCAGTTTAAAGAATTATAGATTTCTTCCTTCTTTAATTTGATTAATTTGTTTTTAATATTATACGGAACTTTGTTTAAATCAATTACTGCAATTTTTTTCGGAATTGTTTTAAGGAAACTTTCAACAGAATCTACGGCTTTAACAAGATATTCAGTATGCCACGTATCCAATTTAACGCTAAGCAGGGCTTCTTTATCATCATTTGCCGTTATTTGATCCATCATATCCTTGCCTTCAATAAGGAACCAAAGATTGCTTATTCCCTGCCGCTGATTTGGGATAGAATATCTGTCGTTCATTACATTATTCATTTCGGCAATTATCGATGCAATCGATTGTGATTTACTTAAACGGGGAATTGATTCAAGCTTCTGTTCAAAAAGTCTCATAATATGAAGAACTGCGGGGTCCTTCAAATCGCCGTCAATTACTATATCGACCGGAAGTGAACCGCCGAATTTTTCTCTCAATAACATTTCGGCGTGATAAGGGTTGCTTCCTTTCTGAAGGCAGAGTGTCCAGTCAACATCTTTATTAATCAAAGGGATAGCAATTACTGAAATAATAACAATTAAACCGCTGCTTAGCAAAATGACGAGTGGATGGTTGTAAATTAGTGAACCAACCTTGTTCATAAAATTCCCGGTAGCTTTTTTCTCTTTCACTTTCGGCGGCTTAACCCCGAAAGAAAGCAATGCCGGTAATAAAGTTACAGTGGTCAGAAGTGCAATTAACATTCCGAGCGCAGTTAATAATCCGAATTCCTTAATCACGGAGAAATCTGAAATTACGAGCGAAGAAAAGCCAACCATTGTTGTTATGGTTGTAAATAAAATCGGCACTCCCATTTCACCATAAGTTCCAATTGCGGCATCAACTGCAGAAGTTCCTTTCCGCCTGATTTCGAAATATCTTTTTAATAAATGTATTCCATCTGCACTGCCCAGCGCTAAGAGAATTACGGGCATAATTCCCGTTAGTAAATTGAACTTTAACCCTAAAAGATTCATAATGCCGGTTGTCCATACTATACTAATTAGTACAACAAGCATCGGGAAGACTACTCCAGCCCAATGGCGAAGACCAACAAAAAGCACTAATAGAAGAAATAAAATCATTAAAGGGGTAAGTACAGTAAAGTTACTGGTAATAAGAGTAGTCATGTTGAAAACTAAAAAAGGCATTCCGCCAAAATAAATTTTAACATTTGAGGAGGAGGGCATTGAAGCTACGATTTTAGAGGTAACCTCATTAATTTTTATTGAAGTTGAAATCTCACTTTTGCTTTTGTCAAACTTTAAAATAATCGCAGAAATAGTTCCGTCTGAGGAAACAAGGTTGCCGACAAACCGGTCCTTATTCATCACATAATTTTTCAGATTTTTTAATTCTTCTTTTGATTGTGGAATAATCCCCTTGTTTAAAAGTCTTCCCACTTCTAAACCCCACTCAGTCTTTTTAAAATCAACTACATTTGTAAGACTTGTTACATAGCTTATTCCATCAATATTTCTGTAAGCGTTTGTGAGTTTTTTAATTAGCTGCAGATTTTCTTCAGAAAATATGTTCTTAGAAGATATTAAAGCGATACCGATGGAATTGCTGCCGAAAACCTCACCGATACGGTTATACCGTTCCACAAGAGGATCGCTTTGATTAAGATAGGTTGAGAAATCTGCATTTAAACCAATTTTTGAGGCACGCCATCCAAAAAATATAGTTGCAGCCGTAATTAAAATAATTACTACCCATCTATATTTTATTATTATTTTAGATAATCCATACATAACATTGTTCCTGTTAATTTTGATGGATTTCGGCAAATGAATTTTCTTCTATTTTTCTCTACTTAATATCCAATTAATAGGGAACTAGTAGTCAGAATTACTTTTAGTGATGATGATGCCCGTGATCAGAATGACCTTCACCATCATCTTCTTTAATATACTTTTCAGGGTCATCTAAAAATTTATTTTTGCACATTGTTGAACATAAATAGTATTTTTTGCCTTTATGTTCTACAGTTTCTGCTTTAGCAGTATCTTTAATTTCCATACCGCATACTGGATCATGTATCATTTTATAAAGCTCCTTTCTTGAGCGACTAAATATAATTTTAACTTTTATTTATTATTGGTTTTATGATGAAATTCATTAATAGTTTTTTTCTACATTCATCATTTGAATTACTTTTATCCTTCACTTTTCCATTCCGCATAATTTTGTTTCTTAATTTTTGTCTAATGTTATTGCCAAAGGTCGTGCCATTGCTAAATAATTTGTATTCTGCCATTATTCGAATATTCTAATAAATGTTTCCATCGTTTATTTAAATTTTTTAATTGTTTTTTAAAAAACTGAACTGCTCAAAACTCGATGAAAAAATTGTTATGAAATTTTGGAGTGGGCTGCCTTTGCAACAATCAAAATGAAAAACGAAGTGTAAAAATAATTTATCAAAAAAGATTATATATGCATTATTTTAATTGGTTTTCGGATTTTACAATAAACTCCTCTCTTTTTAAGAGATGATAAAGGTGAGTTTATAATAAAACCAAAATCCGAAAACCAATTTGTAAAAGGTATATATCATTCATTTATTCATAACCTATTCTAAGGATAGACTTTATTATTTAGCGATTTAACTACTGGAGTATAACCTGCCAATCTGTTTAGAATTTCAGCGCAAACAAGAAGCAGCAAAACACCTAACATCAATATACCAGCTTCCCAAATATGCTGAAACAGACCTAATGAAAAGATAAGAGTTGTTGAACTTGCCGGAGAATGCCCAATACCAGTAAATACCATAATAAGTAGAGTAAAGCCGAAAGATAATGCGGATGAAACTATGTTCCACTAAAGAATGCCGGCAGAGAATGATTTTTTATTTAATATTATTTCCATACCACATACCGGATCGTGTGTCACAGTAGTGTTTCTTTCTAGTTTATTTATATCGTAAACTTATTTTTATAATAAGTTTATATAAATTTTTCTATTATATTTTTTCCCCATTATCAAAGTTGATCTCATTAAAAGTTATCTGTTCAACTTTCCTGTTAGTTTCGGTTGACAGACACGGTATTAGAGGGTCTGCTATGGTGCAGCATTTTCGCAGCACTATTACAGTCATTAGCCCATTTCCAAAACTGGCGAGTATAGAATTCTTACAAGAATGATACGGCTGTTGTTTTTTCGATAAGAAATGCTTCTTGAAAGTCCTTCCAAAAAATGCCTCGAGAATAGAAGAATAAAACTTTATAAGACTTTTCGTGGGAGTGCTTGAAAAAGCATAAATCACATATCCGTTTTCTTTTATTACCCTGAGAAATTCTAGTACTGCTTCTTTTGGATCCGGAAGAGTCTCGATTGACCAGGTACTAATTACTGCGTCAAACGAATTATCTGCAAAAGGAAGATGGCTTATATCTGCCTTTTCGA
>BDSV01000018.1 GCA_002898075.1 bacterium BMS3Abin03 | reverse complement strand
ATGTTGATGTTGTTGCACCGGATGAATTTGCATTAGAGCAGAACTATCCGAACCCATTCAACCCAAGTACGACTATCAAGTTTAGCTTGGCTGTCGATAGCAAAGTAAACTTGAAAGTATTTGATGTATTGGGTCAGGAAATCACTTCTCTTGTTAACGGTCAATTAACAGCAGGATTGCACGAAATTAACTTTAATGCTTTAAACCTGAATAGCGGTGTTTACTTCTACAGGATTGAAGCAAACGGAGTTGACGGAACTAACTTTACTTCAGTTAAGAAGATGATCTTAACCAAGTAATAGTAATAGTTTCTGCATAAATTTCAAGCCGGCTCAATTGAGCCGGCTTTTTTTTATTCTGTTCCCGCATAAAAACTTTTTTAACCAACCATTATTTTTATATATTTATTTGCATTATTTATAAATTTTTACCATTTTGACTTGAAGAAATTCATTCAAGAATGAAAGAATTTTATGAACTTTAACAAACTATATTTTTTTCCCTTTTTATTTTATAAATCATTTCTAAGTAATTATAAATCACATCTATTTATAACTATAACCTTACAGGAGGTCTCATGCTTAAAAAGCTTCAAATTATATTATCTGTAGTTTTTGCATTATTGCTGTGTGCGGGTATTAGCTATGCACAAAACAATGCGCAGGATGTAGAAACTGTATTTGAAAACAACTTCATTTTTCAAATCACACCCGGTTGGCAATATGATTCACCGGCGGATGTACTATATGATAATGGTCCAGCATACAATGTAGCCGGCGGCGGTGCAGGAGGTGCGGATTTAAGTCTGTTAGAAAACACAACTCTCGGAATGACAACATTAGGTTTCGGTCATCAGGTTGCTGCCGGAAACAGAATAGCCGATGATTTTACCGCTACTGAAGAATGGACAATCGATTCCATCATTTTTTATGCTTATCAAACTAACGGCGGAATTCCATCGACAATTACAGCGGTTAACCTGCAAATATGGGATGGACCACCCGATCTCGGTACAAGCACCATTGTTTGGGGAGACGCTACAACAAATGTGATGGTATATACCGAATGGTCAAATATTTACAGAGCCTCGGAAACAAGCCCTAACTCAACTTCAAGAGCAATAATGAAGAACACTGTTGCTGTAGGAACTACCTTGCCGGCAGGTACATACTGGCTCGATTGGCAGTCTGACGGCAGTGCATCTTCAGGTCCCTGGGCTCCGCCAATTGTAATCCTTGGTGAAACTACAACGGGTAACGCTCTTCAATATACCACTTCCTGGAATCCTGCTCTAGACGGCGGTACCGCTACTCCGCAAGGATTTCCTTTCCTTATTTATGGAACCGCAAACGTTGGTACATTTTTACCAATATCTGAGGCAATTGAAGACCTTGACGGTGATTTAATTCCGGATAGATTAGGTGATATTGTTACAGTACAGGGAGTTGTTTTCTCACCAAATTATCAGTCGTCAAACTCTTCATATTATATAGATGACGGAACCGCTGGAGTAAATATTTTCTTGGGCGGAACTGCTCTTACTTTAAATTTAGGCGATTTAATTGAAGTAACCGGCGAGGTAGCACAATTTAACGGATTGACCGAAATCCAGCCGGCAGATGTATCCGGTATTACTGTAATAAGTTCCGGCAATCCATTACCTGATTACCAGGTTCTTACAATTGCGCAATATAAAGCCGATCCGGAAGCTTACGAAGGCAGCTTAGTTGCTTTTGAGGCACTTACAATGGTTGACGGAACATGGCCTTCCGGCGGTAGCGCTACCGTTCAGGTAAGTGATGGTATTGATACGTTGGATATGCGGATTGATTCCGATACCGATATTGATAACAATCCGGAACCGAGCTGGCCCCAGGATATTATCGGTATAGGCAATCAATACTGTTCCGGTGGTTGTGTTGATCATGGCTATCAATTACTGCCAAGGTTTTATTCCGATTTCCTACCGCCACATACAGTACCTGTTGAACTAACTTCATTTACTGCTCAAACTTCGGATGGATCGGTTTATCTAAATTGGACAACTGCAACCGAGCAGAATAACTTAGGTTTCGAAGTTCAGCGTCAAATGAATAGTGAATTTACAACAATTGGATTCGTTAACGGTTTTGGAACAACTACAGAAACTCATAATTATAATTATACTGACGGCAATGTTCAGACGGGAACTTACTTCTACAGGTTGAAACAGGTAGATTACGACGGTTCTTTCGAATATTCAGAAGCTGTTCAGGTTGATGTAGCAGCTCCGGTTGAATTTTCTTTAGAGCAAAACTATCCGAATCCATTCAACCCAAGCACTAAAATAACTTTTAGTCTCGCAGCAGATTCTAAAGTTGTGTTGAAGATATTTGACGTGCTCGGACAGGAAGTTACAACTTTAATCTCTTCCGATTTAACAGCCGGTGTACATGAAGTAAACTTTGATGCTTCAAACATTAATAGCGGAGTCTATTTTTATAAGATTGAAGCAAACGGTGTTGACGGAAACCGGTTTACAAGTGTTAAAAAAATGATCTTAACCAAGTAATAGTTCTGTCGATTATACTAAAGCCCGGAATAAAATTCAATTTATTTCGGGTTTTTTATTTGTAATAAACATAATTTTTAATATATTTATTTCTACATAAGGGAATGCTTGGAGATTTATTATAGATTGCGGTTTTCTTTAGTTCTTTATGTTGATGTTTTTATATCATTTATTTCCGGTTCCGGTTAAAAGATATATTATTTCTTAAGAAATAAAATATTTATTTAAAAAGTAAATTCTTAATTAACACATTTCATCAACAAAAAAGTGAGGGTATATGCGATCTAAATTATTTACAACTATGTTTGCATTATTCCTACTGGTGTGTTTTAGTGCTTCGTTCGGGCAAGGTACTAAGAGTGAAGCAGATGCAAACGCACCGTTCGTTATAAATCCCACACCTGACCAGAACAATCCACCGGCTTATGTTCCGCTGGAGGAAATTTTTGGATCAAACCAAAATATGTATGGTCCGGGGGGTATGCGAGGTCGTGGTAACATATTTTATTGTACTACTGCCAGGAAATTAGTTGAGCAACGTTTTTACCTGAATCCGACGGCTGCCGCAAATATGTGGTTCGTTGTGTATGAAGGTGCTGCTCAGCAAGGCACCTATAACCTTGTTCATTCAGTAAATATTCTTGGGCAGGGACCGGGGGAAGGCTGGTATAGCTCAGGTGCAATTGATTTCGATTTTGTACCAGGTAATTATTATGCAATTTACCTGCAATGGGATGTGAATGCAAATTACTGGAATGAAAACCCTGCATCACCATATCCAATTCCTTGTTCATTTGGTGAATTACAATCTGGTATTGGCTGGAACTGGGCACCGCCATACGGAGATCCACCTCCGGCAACACAAGACGTTCAGGAAACTTTTGTAGATCCTGTAGCGTATTACCAGACAATTGTTACGGATGACATTGTTCCTGTTGAACTAATGTCTTTCACATTCCAGGTAAATAAGAATGCCGTTACATTGAACTGGCAGACTGCCACGGAGATGAATAATCATGGCTTCGAAATCCAGAGAAAAACAAACGGCGAATTTCTTACAATCGGATTTGCAAACGGATACGGTACTACTACCGAATCTCACTCATATACTTTTGTAGATGAGAACCTGTCTCCCGGTCAATATACTTACAGATTAAAACAGGTAGATTTCGATGGTACTGCCACATATTATAATGAGCTTCTAACTGAAGTAGAACCGCCTGTTGAATTTACCCTGGCTCAAAATTATCCGAATCCATTCAACCCGAGCACTAAAATTTCATTTGGTCTCGCTACAGATTCTAAAGTAACTTTAACAGTTTATAACTTACTTGGTGAAACAGTAGCTACCTTGGTGAATTCAAATATGGCTGCAGGAAATCATGATGTAATTTTCGATGCGGCTAATCTGAATAGCAGTGTTTACTTCTATAGGATTGAAGCAAACGGCGTTGACGGAAGCCGTTTTACAAGTGTTAGGAAGATGATCTTAACCAAATAAACGTGATATTCTGCTATCTAAAAAGCCGGTTCGTCTTGAACCGGCTTTTTTTGTTTAAAGAACTAGTTGAAAAATCTGTACGTTGTATATTCAATCAGCAATTTATAATTTGCATTTGTTTGTTAAATAAATTTTGGTAAGAAATATGAAATCGTTAATCTATATTCTAATATTACTAACAATAACATTTATAGGATGTAGCCCGAAGAAAACAGCGCAGGAACTTTTTGATGAGGGTATGAAATTAACAACGGAGAAAAAAATTCCTGAAGCAGTAAATTCTTATGAATCGCTGCTGCAAGAGTACCCCGATAATAAGCTTGCTCCCGAAACTATTGTTCTGCTTGCCGGGATTTATCAGAATAAACTTTTAAAGAATATTGCAGAGAAGGAATCGCTTAATAAGTCGGTTGAGCTTTTTAAAAGTATATATGAAAAATATCCTCAAAGTAAAGAAGCCCCCATGGGGTTATTTATGGCGGGCTTCGTTCAGGCAAATGAACTAAAAGATTTCAACGCTGCAACTGAAACGTACAATTTATTCATTAAACTCTTTCCCGATCATGAACTTGCTTCATCTGCCAAAGAAGAGCTGAATAATATGGGTTTAACGCCGGAAGAAATTCTTCAAAAGAAAATTGCAAAAGAGGATTAGTGTCAGGATTATATCAAGATTATAAAAGCATATTAGACCCCTCGATAATTTCCAAAATAACCTCACTCGAGTTAAGAGCACGATTAGTTGTAGAGGGTTTTATGGTAGGTCTTCACAGAAGTCCTTACCATGGATTCAGTGTGGAATTTACCCAGCACCGTCCTTATATGCAGGGAGATAATCTTAAGGATGTTGACTGGAAGGTTTATGGAAAAACCGAGAAATTTTATATAAAGCAATATGAAGAAGAAACCAATCTTAAAATCCATATTATTTTAGATACAAGCGCTTCGATGAAATTTGCCTCAAAAGGAAATGTTACCAAACAGGAATATGCAGCTACTCTAACCGCTGCGCTCTCTTACCTGATGATGAAACAGCAGGATGCTGTCGGGCTTACGCTTTATTCGGATAGAATTATGAAATATCTTCCGCCAAAAGTCAGTCGTCCCTTTCTTCAGGAAATATTTAAGTCACTTAGCAAAATTTCTTCTTCCGATAAAACTAACACGGCTTCCTGCCTGCAATCGATAGCTGAAAAGATTAAACGCAGGGGATTAGTAATAATCATATCAGATTTTTTTGATGATATCGGATCTGTGCTTAAAGCCATAAAACATTTTAGCTACCAGAAAAATGAAGTAATAGTTTTTCAGATCCTTGACCCCATAGAAAGAAGCTTTGCCTTTGGAAGAGATGCAATTTTTATAGACATGGAAACAAATGACGAGATAACAACACAACCATATCAAATACAGAAGGCATACAAAGAAGCGATGAATGCTTTTATTACATCTCTTAAGCGTGAATGCCTGAATTCAAACGTTGATTATAACTTAATTGAAACTTCGCAGCCGTTCGATAAAGCGCTGCTCAATTATATTCAGAAGAGATCGAAGCTGTTTTAATTACATCATTGATTCAATTTCTGAATAAAACCTGCCGACCTGTTTTTCCGCTTCTTCCCCGGATTTTGCTTCGGCAATTATTCTTATGATTGGTTCCGTGTTAGATTTTCTCAAATGAACCCAAAAATCCGGAAAGTCGATTCGCAAACCGTCTTCCGTATTTACTTTCTCATTCTTATACTTTTCAATAATCTTGTTCAGAACACCGGCTGGATCGCTATTCTTTAGTTCTATTTTTTTCTTCTTGATAAAATATTTAGGCAGAGATTCTTTCAGTTCACTAATGGTTCCCCCGAATTCGGTAAGATGCTGTAATGTTAGTGCTATTCCAACTAAAGCGTCTCTGCCGTAATGGAGAGCGGGATAAATAACACCTCCGCTTCCTTCACCGCCGATAACAGAGTTAACTTCTTTCATTTTCTTAACAACGTTTGCTTCACCCACGGCGGAACGGAATGTCTCGCATCCAAATTCTGCTACAACATCTTCAACAGCTCTTGTTGTTGACAAATTTACTACAACATTTCCTTTCTCTTTTGAAAGTATAAATTTAACGACATGAGTAATTGTATTCTCTTCACCGAAAGGTTCTCCTTCGTTTGTGATTAAAACCAACCTGTCAACATCCGGGTCAACGACTACACCCAAATCGGCATTTGAATCTATAACTGCCTGCATGGTTTTCGTTAAATTCTCAGGTAAAGGTTCGGGAAGACGCGGGAAAATCCCGGTTTTTTCACAATTCATTTCAATCACATCACAGCCAAATTTTTTCAAGAGAGAAGGAATTACATACACACCCGCACCATTTACACAATCTGCTAAAACACGAAATTTTCTTTTCTTTATTTCCTTAACGTTTACACGTTTCAAATTAAGCACTGCATTAACATGATTATTCAACCCCTCTTTGAATTCGGAAGCTTTACCGATTCCATCCCATCTTTTGTATGAAGATTCATTTTTAAGATACTCCAACATTTCTTTATTTTCATCCGGTGTCATGAATTGACCGGTTGAATTTAACAGCTTTAAAGCATTCCATTCGTTGGGATTATGACTTGCTGAAATTGCTATACCGCCGTTTGCTTTTAATTCCTTTACGGTAAATTGTACGGTTGGAGTAGGGCAGATGCCGATATTAACTACATCCAAACCTTTTGCTAATAATGTTCCTGTTACCAAGTTGTTAACCATCCCGCCTGTTATTCTGGCGTCTCTTCCGATAACAACTCTTCCCGAACCAATGAAATCAGCGAAAGCATTTGTATATTTAACAATTGATTCCGGGTCAAAACCATCCCCGACAATTCCTCTTATACCTGAAACACTAACCATTAATTTGCTCATTAATCCTCCGGAGGAAAAATTTTTAATATAAACAACTAAATCTTAAATTATAAAGCTTTAATTTTATAAAAAATAACTTATCAATGAAACAGCAGATAAAAAAAATTAATCGATTATTGGTAGATCATTACGGTGTACCGAAGAGAAATAAGAAATTACCCGACCCCGTTGATATGCTGATAGGCACTATTTTATCTCAAAATACTAACGATAAAAATTCATATAAAGCATTCAGTAATTTAAAAGCAAAATACTATCGATGGGAAGAAGTTGCAAAGCTGCCCCTTTCGAAGATTGAAAAAATAATTAAAGTTGCGGGACTGGGTAAACAGAAATCAAAGGCAATTAAAAAAGTATTGAGCAATTTGTTAAAACAAAATGGGAAAATAAGTTTAAATCATTTTAAAAAGCTGGATGATGCTGCAATTATGCAACAACTTACCGGTTATAATGGTGTCGGAATAAAAACAGCAAGTTGTGTTTTACTTTTTTCATTGGATAGAAATGTTTGCCCTGTCGATACGCACGTCCAAAGAACCCTGAATAGGATCGGGTTAGTAAAAACTGCTTCGCCAGAGAAAACGTTTTATGAGATTAATGGTAATATCCCGGAGGGAATTGCTCATTCCTTTCATACAAATTTGATTCGATTGGGCAGAGAGATATGCAAGCCCTCAAAACCGAATTGTAAAATTTGTCCGCTGTTTGAATATTGTACCTTTGCTGAAAAAAATCTTGCTTCCGTTGTTTCTGTTAAAAAAAATGATTTTATGTTGTTAGATAATATTAATTGAACACTCTTAAATTGGGAGCAGCAATTTTTCAGTATGAAGGAAATCCTGCTTATCCAAACATAGAAATCACCCTGGAAAAAGTCGGGAAAGAAAAAGTGAACGTTTTCCGGACCAGCCCTAAATTTTTACCAATTACTGAAAAATCCAATATATTAAACCGGCAATTATTTCTTGTGCATCTAATTTGTGGAGAAGTTATAATATATACCTTTTACAAATTGGTTTTTCAAATTTTGACTTTTTAATGAACTCACTCTAATCTTTTCCTGCAAATAACGCATAGGCGTCAGCTTAATTATCCTGACTTTTAAGCCCGGGTTAATTATGGCTTTAGCCACAACTCTTTATTCAGTTTCCGATAAAGCCAATAGCCCGTTAGTTAATTTAATCCACAACCTAACGAGAGTGTTTTAAAATTATATATTCAATTTAAGAACTCATCTCCTTCTCTTAAAAAGAGAAAGAGCTAAAGCGTGCAGCTTTCTCAGTATCTAAAAGTCTCTCTCCCTCTTTTCAAGAGATGGATTCAGAGCTTGCCCCGAATTTATTTCGGGGGTGAGTTTGTTATCATTCACACAAACTCTAAAGGTCGTGGCAACTCAATAAAATTGCACTTTTTCTCAGTCATCTTTTAGGAAATATTCCTTAAGTTGACGCATATATACAAATGACGGGACAGGCATAAAAAGTGATAAGAACATGGAAAAATCCGAAAACCAAATTGCAAATAGACTAAATGCAGTCTTTTTTATTGCCGGAGCAATAGTACAAAAAGAAAAATCTAATCTCTCTTTGCTAAAAGTAACCTTATTTATAGGATTACCTTTAGCGGTTGAAAACTTTAAGTGGGTATATAAATATGTGAAAATAAGACTTACAACTTTTTCCTATAGCAGGCGGGACGGATAAAATTTCATGTTTTATACCGGGAAACCCGGGCTTACCTGTTTATTCGTTGAAATTCAAAGCAGGGGTTTTGGCATTAAGGTTGAAACATTTGATGAAGATGGCAAAATGTTTTGAATAAAAAGAGTGAATTAGTTTGCACGGAACCGTTTTCAGTAGATGCAGGTTTATTTTAGGAATAATAAATTGGTGAAAAATAGAGATGCATTGGTTGATTCGGGTTCGATAAATCGGTTTTTAAAATTCAACATTAAATTGTAAATTAATTGGTTAAATAATAATAGGTTATGGAAAATTTTATCTCTGTTATAAAAAGCGATGTTGTTGTAGAAGTAGTAAATTTAGTTAAAGCTACCCTCGAACATGCAGATGAATTAAAGGGAATTGTACATGAGCATATTAAGAATAACAAAATTAAAATAGTTGTTGATCTTAGTAAATGCGAATTTGTTGATTCCACCTTTTTGTCTGCATTAATAACGTCGTTGAAAGCAATTGTAGCTACGGGCGGCAATTTAAGATTGGTTGCAGCAACAAACGATGTAAATTTAATGCTCGAATCTACGGGGATGGTTAAAGTATTCGATATTTACGATTCAGCTCATAAAGCGGTTGAAAGTTTTAACACAGTATAAATTACTGCAATTATAACAATTTTATTAAAATCGTTAAATTCTCGATTTTAATAATTAACTGCCGGGAAATTTTTGAATATGGAAAAATTATCATATTAATTAGTCCGATCTAAAAAGCCGGTATTCTTGATTGTCATACCTCCCGATTTATCGGGGAAAGTGAGAATCCACTAAATTTTAATTTGTTTTGATCCTTGTTTCCAGTGTGATTACTCTTTTAAAAAAGTGGATTCGTTAATAAATTTTTTGTGAAAAAATCTTTTTCTATTTTATCGTTATCTATTAAATTTATTCTGAATATAAATGTCATCTTTTAATTTGAGATATTGTTCTATAATTCTTTCCTTCCTATTTGTATTTCAAGCAATAGCACAAAATAACAATGATAAACCGGGTGATAAATTTACAGTAGAATTTGTCCGTTCTTTTTCTACAAATGAAGATGTTGTAAAAGATAAATCGATAGGTGAAAAAATCGTTGATTGGTTATTCGGCGAAGATGTAATCCAATTAGTCAAACCTATGAAGGTAATTAAAGACAGTTGGAACAGGTTGCTTGTATTGGATCAGGGGGCGGGTTATATTGTTAGAATCGATACTTTAGAGGAAGAATTTCAGATAGTAATGAATGGTAATGGAAAAACTTTTCCTTCATTAGTTGACATTTGTGAGATGAAAAGGGGAGTTTATTTATTTACCGATTCCAAAGAAAACATGGTTTATATGTACAACGAAAAAGACGATATTATCAGTCCTTTTATTAAAAACAAATCATTGAATCAGCCAACAGGAATAGCGTATAACATTCTTACCAAAGAAGTTTGGGTAGTAGAAACTTTATCACACCAAATCTCAATTTTCGATATGAGCGGGAAATTTAAAAAAGTAGTTGGCAGCAGGGGCACCGAACCGGGGCAATTTAATTTTCCAACATATATCTGGATAGATAAGAATGGCATAGTATATGTGATTGATTCAATGAATTTCCGCTTGCAGATTTTAAGCCCTACAGGTGAGATTATTAACACTTTTGGTGAACCAGGGGATGCTACCGGATATTTTGCCCGTCCCAAAGGTGTGGCGGTAGATAGTTATGGGCACATTTTTATCGTCGATGGTCTTTATAATGCGATTCAAGCATACAACAAAGACGGAGAGTTTCTCTATTACTTCGGCGGTAAAGGTTCGGGTAACGGTAAATTTTGGTTACCAACAGGTATATTTATTGATGATGAAGACTATATCTATGTAGCGGATAGTTTTAATTCAAGAATTCAAATTTTCAAACTATTAAAAAAAGATGAAAAGTAAAATACATCTCTTCTTTCTGGTTATATTCTTTACTTACGGAATTAATTTTTACTCTCAAACTATCGTTAGTACCAGGCATAATTTGTCTGTGAGCGGGCCCGGAACAATTAAAGCTGTTTCAGAAACCGAAATATGTATTTTCTGTCATACTCCGCACAATAGCAGTCCGCGATCACCGTTGTGGAATAAACCTGATCCAGGTGTTACATATACTTTATACAGCAGTTCAACTATTCAAGGTAATCCGGGTCAGCCGGACAGGTCATCAATTCTTTGTCTTTCTTGTCATGACGGAACGATAGCGCTTGGAAATGTTTTGAGCAGAACAAACGATATTGTTTTTGTAAGCGGCATTACTACCCTGCCACCCGGAACAACAAATCTCTCTACAGACTTATCCGATGATCATCCGGTTTCATTTTTATATAATTCCACGCTTGCATCGCAGGACGGAGAACTTGCCGATCCATCCACATTAACCGGTCCTGTTAAGTTGGAAGATGGTTATTTGGAATGTACGGCATGCCATGATCCACATTTGAATGTGAACGGAGATTTTTTAGTTGTAACAAATCAATATTCCAACCTCTGTTTGTATTGTCATCAAAAGAATTTTTGGAATAATTCAGCTCATAAAACTTCAAACGCTACTTGGAACGGCTCCGGCACAAATCCTTGGTTTCACACAAACTATACAACCGTAACTGAAAATGCTTGTGAAAATTGTCATAATCCTCATACGGCAAGCAGTCAATTCAGGTTGATGAATTTTACACCGGAAGAAAATAATTGTCTTGTTTGCCACAACGGTAACGTGGCTAATAAAAATATTCAATCAGAATTAAACAAACCGTACAGTCATAACGTAGCTGCATATAACGGTATTCATGATCCTGAAGAGCCGAACATTGTACAAATCAAACACGTGGAGTGTGCAGATTGCCACAATCCACATGCTGTAAATGATGTTACGGCAAATCCTCCCGACGCAAACGGATTTATTCAAGGTGTAAAGGGAGTTAATGCTGACGGTAATCCGGTTTCTGAAATTCAGTATCAATACGAACTCTGCTACCGTTGTCATGCAGATAGCCCCGATAAGCCCGGAAGCCCGACAACCCGGCAGATTGAACAAAGTAATGTTAGGCTAGAGTTCGATATTGGTAATCCATCATATCATCCGATAGAAGGTCAGGGAGCTAATCCGAATGTACCGAGTCTGATTTCTCCTTTATCCGAATCGAGTGTAATTTACTGTACCGATTGCCATGCAAGCAATGGTTCGAACGCACCCGCGGGACCTCACGGTTCAATTTATCCACATATCTTAAAATATAATTACGAAACAGCAGATTATACTCAGGAATCTTATTTAGCTTATGAACTTTGTTACCAGTGCCACGACCGCAATTCGATTTTAAATAATGAAAGCTTCAGTAAACATAAAAAACATATAGTAAATATAAGAACTCCCTGTAATGTATGTCACGATCCACACGGAATAAGCAGTTCTCAAGGTAATACAACTAATAATACTCATCTTATAAATTTTGATATATCAATTGTACAGCCCGCAATGATGGGTCGATTAGAATTTATTGATGATGGTACATTTGCCGGAAGATGTTATTTAAGGTGTCACAGAAGACAACATAATCCCAAAAGATATCCATAGATTAGAGATTATATCCCGGGATAAATATATCGTTCAATACGTATTAAACTAATAAATTGAAACTAAGTAAAACAAATAAAATCAGGTTCAATATAATACTTATTGCTCTGATTTTTGGCATTATAAGCTGGATATTCGATGCAATAATAGACTACTTTTTCTTTTTTAATAGTTCCTTTCAAAATGTTCTGCTCTTCCATCTATCACCTCATATGCATTTTGAGCGGATAATGATAGTTGTAACCTTTTTGATTTTCGGAATTTTTGTAAGTCACTTGATACTTAAGCAAAGAAAGGTTGAAACGCATCTTCAGGAAGTTCAGGAAAGATTTAAGCTTGTTTCCGATTTTGCTAAAGATTGGGAATACTGGATAACTAAAGACAGGAGGTTGAATTATGTCTCCCCGTCTGCCGAAAGAATAACCGGTTACAAACCGGAAGAATTTATGAATGATAATACTATTTTGGAACAGATTGTTCATCCTGAGGATAAAGACAAATTTATCAAGCATACAATCCAGTCTTTATGTGAAACCGACCTTGAATCCTTTGATTTTAGAATAATTACCAAGGATAACCAAATAAGATGGATTGAACACTCCTGTCAATCCGTATTCGATTCAAAAGGAATATATCTGGGACATCGTGCAAGCAACAAGGATATTACTTTAAGAAAAACTACCGAACAAAAATTAGCAGAGTCTGAAGAAGTATTGCGGAAAATAAACGAAGAACTCGAAATAAAAATACGCCGCAGAACAAAGGAGGTAGAATCTTTAATTGAACAATCGCCTTTTGCAATTGCTATTTATGATGAGGGAGGAAAATTAATTGAAACAAATCTGAAATGGAATGAAATTTTCCAAAACAATGTGAGAGATATACATATATACGACAATGAATATCTTATATCGCACGGTTATTTGTCACACATCAAGAATCTTATACGTAAAGGCGGACGACTTAAAACCGAACCTATTTTATTGGAAGAGGAAGAGAAAGTTTATATCTTTAATATTTTTGATATAAAAGATGAAAAGGGTAAAGTGAACAGAATAATCTGTCAACTGGAGGATAGAACGGATGTGCTTCAAAGAGAAGATATAAACCGTGAATTGGATCTTCAGAAAAGAATAAGCAGCGCGGTAATTGATATTCTTGAGCAGGACAGAAAACGTGTTGCTAAAGAGCTTCACGATCAGATAGGACAAAAATTACTTCTTGCGAAGCTTGGTCTCGAAATGATTGAAGAAAAAACTTTTGAAAACAACGAGAAGATAGAAGAGGCTAAAAGACAAATTATCGATATAAGCAGAGATATTAAATCGATAATCTTTTCTTTACGACCAGCCGAACTTGATAATTATGGCTTAACAGATGCTATTCAATTGATGGCACATAAATTTTCCGATGTTACGCATATAAAAGCTATGATTAACGTATTCGGTAACGTTAAAGTACGCAATAAAAAAATTGAGCTGAATGTTTACAGGATAATTCAGGAAGCTTTAAATAATATTTCAAAGCATGCAAATGCAACCGAGGTACAAATTGACCTGCATTTTAACTCGAGGATGATTCGGGGGTCAGTAAAAGACAATGGTGTAGGATTCGATGTTAACGATACAGACAAAGGAACCATACTGGATATTGGATATGGATTAATTTCTATGCGGGAGCGAACTAAAATATCCGGTGGAGAATTTTCAATCCAATCAGAACCGGGCAGGGGAACAGAAATATATTTTGCTATTCCATTAAAGGATGATAAAGATGAGTAAAACTAAAGTCCTGCTTGTTGATGATCATAAATGGGTACGACAGGGATTCAAACTTGCTCTTGAAAGCAAATATGATATAGACATTGTTGGTGAAGCTGGCGATGGAAACGAAGCAGTTGAAAAAACAAAAGAGTTAATGCCGGAACTTATACTGATGGATATAAATATGCCTAACCTGAATGGAATTGAAGCAGCAAAACAAATAAGAGAATTTAACAAGGATGTAAAAATAATAATACTTACAATGCTCGACAACGAAAGATTTATTTTTGAAGCGCTCACTGCAGGAATTAATGGCTACATATATAAAGACTCCGAAATAACCGAACTTGTTACGGCTATCAAACAGGTTATGGAAGGGGAAGATTACTTTAACAAAGAGGTAACAAAAAAGATAATAGATTATCATACCGGCAAAAACATAAGCGAATTCTACCAGGAAACTACCCAGTCGAGCCCCTTAACAAAACGTGAGTTAGAAGTAGTAAAACTTGTTTCTGAAGGTTATACGAGCAAAGTAATTGCTGAAAAACTGTTTATTAGTCCATTCACCGTTGTTAAACATCGAAAAAATATTATTAAAAAGCTTCATGCAAAAAACTTTAATGAAGTTATAAGTTATGCGATTGCCAACGGCTTGATATGAGACAAATTCTCTATTTAATAATACAATAGCCCTAAAGGGTTATTCTATAATAACTAAAATATTACTCAAAGGGGTAATAAATTTATATGAAAAATACCCATACTCGGGGAATTTACTTTATTGCTTATTAATGTTATGTTGGTAACAAAATTGATAACAGTTTTATACAGAGATGAATAAATTACCTACAATAATAGTTGATAATGATAAAAAGTTTGTTGATTTGGTTAAAGAATCAATGAAAAAAACCGATAATTTATTATATGCCGGGCTTGCATTAAATCTTGACGAACTGAAAAAGATTTGTGCACAGTTTATTCCATCTCTTATTCTTATAAATATTGATCTTGCAGATTACGAAGCAATAAAAACAGTGAATTACATAAAGGAAAAATACCAAAGCGTTTTTGTGGTATTGATGAATATGGACGGAAAAAGATTTGGTGAATACCAATCTGCAGAAAAGATTGCAGATGGGTATCTGGATAAAAACTTTCTATTTGATGAAGTAAAGAAAATTTCAATTTTTTTAGAGGATAGCCGAAAGGTAAAGGATTTTAGTGTTTTACCCGAGGGCTGATTCGATAATAACTAACTAAAAATAAATATCTAAGGAGGATAAAATGCTTCGCTCAATTCTCTATTTTGCCGTGGTACTTGCATTTACCGGTGTTGTTTTCGGACAAAGCATCACTGGTTCCGCTCACGATTTCTCCGATTCAACTTGGAACAGTAGTGGAGAAATTTGTGTGATTTGCCATGCACCTCACGTTCAAGATTATACTAACCCACCCGAACCTCTATGGAACCACCAGGTTACAACTGCAACTTTTACTCTTTATAGTTCTTCTACACTAAATGCTACAGTATCTCAACCGGATGGCTATTCTAAATTATGCCTTAGCTGTCACGATGGAACAGTAGCAATTGATAATTTTGGTGGGAATACGGCTGGAACTGAACATGTTTCCGGTGACGCTCTTATTGGAACAGATTTAAGTAACGATCATCCTGTATCATTTACTTATGATGCAACGTTAGCCACTGCTGACGGCGGATTGTTTGATCCGGCAAATACTAACTCTGGTCTTGGCGGTACAATAGATGAAGATATGCTCTTCGGTGGAAAGTTACAATGTGCCTCCTGCCACAACCCGCATGATGATACTGTTGCAAAATTTCTTGTAAAAAGTAATGCAACAAGTGCTCTCTGCTTAACATGTCACAATAAATAATTCTGTATTTGGGGTTTAATAAACAATTATTCTTAAACAGGGGCGTTTAGGCGCCCTTTTTTATTAACAAAAGCAGGTTATGATAAAATGAAAAGGGTAGTTGAAAAATTTAGCTTGGTAAGTATTATATTTGTTTTGATATCTTGTTCATCATCCACTGTAATTAAAAATGAAAATGATTTAATTATATATCCAGCACCTCCCGAACCAACAAAAATACAATACCTTACGAGCTTTTCAACGTCTAGCGATGTTACAGGAGAAGAATCTGGATTAGTTGAATATGTAGCAGGAGAAACCCAAAGGGCAGATATAATTAAACCGTATGGAATAGCGATTTATAAGGGTAAATTATATGTATGCGATACTATTCTTGGCGGGCTGGAAATTCTAGATTTCGTTGATAAATCATTTCAGTATTTTCAGCCGAAAGGATTCGGGCAGTTTAAAAAACCTATTAATTGTTTTAAAGATAATATCGGCAGGTTATTTGTAGCCGATGCTGAAAGAGCACAAATAGTTGTCTTCGATTCCTTAGATAACTATTTAACTGCTTTCGGCGAAGATGTATTGAAAAAACCGACCGATGTGTTCGTTACAGACTCGTTGATATACGTTTCCGATTTAAAAGGCAGAGATATTGAGGTTTTTTCTCACAGTGATTATTCCTGGGTTAAATCTTTACCGGATGAAAACCTTGGTGAAAAAGAGAGAGTTTTTCAACCAACTAACATTTATGTTAAACAAGGCAGATTATACGTGAGCGACTTTGGCGATTTCAGAATTAAGATTTATTCTACCGAAGGTGAATTTATTGACTCTGTCGGTTCGTACGGTACGGGGTTAGGTCAATTTGTTCGTCCTAAAGGTATTGCAGTTGACGACAGCTTGAATTTATTTGTTGTCGACGCCGGTTTTGAAAACGTACAAATATTCGACAAGGATGGGAATTTATTAATGTTTTTCGGTGGACCGTATGTGAAACCGGGTGATATGTGGCTGCCGGCAAAAGTTATTATCGATTATGATAACCTTAAATATTTCCAAAAATACGTTTACGAAGGATTTGATCTGAAGTATCTGATATTTGTTACAAACCAGTACGGACCCGAGAAAATTAATGTTTATGGTTTTGTAGATGAGAAGAAATGATGCGCTTCGATGAAAATGCGAAAGTTTATATATGGTTATTTGATTTATACTGTTCTGTTGTCGGTACTTTTAATTATAAATTTTTCCTGCTCGTCGAGCGAAGGGAAAAAGATACTATCGATTTTTTTTGACGGGGTACCACAGGGTGAGAATGAAAAACTGGCTGCTGACTCATTACTTGTTAGTAATGAAAATAAAAAGAAGCAGGGTAACAATAAAAAACGAGTTGTTCAGCAGATGTTCTTTCATCCTCCGTATCAAGCAAGGGAGTGTTACAACTGTCATAACCTGCAAGCCGGAAACGAACTGATCGAACAGCCGCCGAAACTTTGCTATACTTGCCACGAAGATTTTAATAATCAGTTCGCGGTTTTGCACGGTCCGGTGGCTTCCGGCTATTGTACTCAATGTCACAATCCGCACTCAAGTAAACTCCCGAAATTATTAAAAAGGAAGGGGCAGGAACTTTGCCTTTACTGCCATGAAAAAAGTGACGTGTTTAAAAATGAAGTTCATGAAGATATTGATGATACTAATTGTATTGAATGTCATAATCCACACGGAGGCGAAGATAGATTTTTGTTGTAAATGTTAAAAAATGATTTACCAAAGATTAAATATTGTATTATTCATATTTTTATTAACTACAATTGCAGCCGGAAATTTATATTCCCAAAGGAAATTTAAAAACGGCAACGGGTGGGGAGGATTTCACCTTACTTCATTTAGAGGGAATCTGTTTTTGCGGGGCGATTACAGGTCTCAGAAAAATGAATTAAATACGGGATTCAGAGAGGAACAGAAATCCGGGGCGTTCAGCGGCGAGATAAATATCTATTCAACCAGTTACCTCTTACATCCAAATTTCTTAATGATTGGCTTAGATCTGGGTTTTGCTCCGGGTACCCAAAAAAATAATTTTATTGTTGCTCCTAACCGTACTGATACCCGGACAGCAGAAAGGATGAATTTAAACCTAAACTTTTTTAACCAAAGAATGGTATCATTTAAAATATTTACCAATTATAACCATGGATTTATCAGCCGTGAATTAACTACCGATGTTGAATCTTATCAATTTAATGCCGGAACATACCTGGCGTTTAGAAATAGTTCTTTGCCTGCTACTTTATCGTACTTACATAGTACGTGGAAACAGAATGAGCTTCAATTCGACAGGAAGTTTGAGAGCACGCGTAATAATATTAATCTACGACTAGATAAAGGAATATCGGATTGGAATGAAAATGTAGTAACCGCTTCTTATGAAGATTATTTCAGGACGTATGCAAATGATATTTCTGTTAAAAACCAGATATTAACACTTAATTTAAATAGCAGATTTATCTTTGATGAGGAGCGAAATATTTACAATTATCAATTTTGGTACTATAAGCAAATCGGATCACAACCATATAGAAGAATACAGTTTGAACATTCCCTTATATCTAAACCCATCAAGAGTATTCGCTTAAATGGAAGGTATCAGTTCCATGATCTCATATATTCTTTTGCCAAATCGCTGCAGCATTATTTGACCGGAACCATTGAGCATCAGCTATTCAATAGTTTGCGATCCCATTTAAGTTATGAGTACACAGATAGCAGGCAGACATTTTATAATGAGGTAATTAACCAGGCAACAGTTGGGTTCAAATATCAGAAGAAAATTCCAACCGGTATTTTCAGATTAAACTATGAATACAGATTACGGGGAGTAGATCGTGCATCACAAGCTAGTCGAACTCAGTTAATCTTAGATGAAGAACATTCGTTGACCGACGGCACTATTGAACTGCTCGATAATCCGGATGTAATTCTCGAATCAGTTGTGGTTACGGATTTTAAGGATACATATATCTATGTAGAGAATTTGGATTATCTTCTTATACCTCGAGGTGAATTTACTGAAATTGTACGCATTCCCGGTGGTCAAATTCCGGACGGAGCAACGGTGTACGTTGATTATGAATTTGATTTCAGAGAAGATTTTAATTATACAGCCACAGGCAACAATTTTACAGTTGGTCTTACTTTTCTATATAATTTGTTCGATGTATACTTCTCCTATAGAGATTTCGATTACAAGCGGGTTCAGGGTGTCGGATTTAACGTGCTCGAATATTTTAACCAAAGAATTGTTGGTGCAAAAACAACTATCGACTTTATAACAGTAGGTTTCGAGTTTGACGATTACAACAGTAATATTATTCCTTATCAGTCATCACAGTTTTTCATTGATATACGCACCGTTTTTTTTAATAGATTAAAATTTAATGTTTCCGGTAATTATAGAGATTATTTTCTTACTAAAGAGTCTGAAAGACAAATATACAGGTATGGAACAGGCGGACTCGGTTATTTATTTTCATCGGTAACTAAATTTGATCTAATTGTTAATACAAGGTTTCAGAACGGGCGTGGGATCAATCTGGATCTTTATTCTGTTAGGTCTGAATTCGAAACTCAATTCAGAAATATCACAATAGTTTTGGGATATGAAAATTTTTTCAGGAACTTTTCGAATGAAAAGGTTAATTATAATAAGCTCTATTTAAGAATTGGAAGACGATTCTGACAGGAAATTATATGAAAACTATTATAACCATAATGCTATTGAGTCTTTCTATAAACTATAATATGGTTGGTCAGACTGAAAAAGGATGTACTGCACCCGGTTGTCATTATAAGTTAGTTAGTGCGGCATTTATTCATCCTGCCGCTGAAGATGACTGCACTAGCTGCCATGAAAGCGAAACAGTTGAGCATCCGTCAGAAAACGGGAACGATTTTTCATTAGTCGATGAATCACCAGAATTATGTTATACTTGTCACGATGATAAAGAGCCGGATGCTTCGCAAAAAAGTATTCACCCACCTTTCGAAGAGGACTGCTTGAATTGTCATAATCCTCATTCATCGAATAATAAATTTATTTTGGAAGACCCTGTTCCCGACCTATGTTTCTCCTGTCACGACGATCCCGGAGAAATAAAAAATGTTAAAACAATTCACGGTGCTATGTTCGTGGGAGGTAAATGTATTAACTGTCATTCACCTCATTCTTCTAAAAACAGGAAGCTGCTTAAGGAAGAAGATCCTGCTCTCTGTTTGAAATGTCATAATAAAGAAATTAAATATGAAGATAAGGTAATACCGAATATTGCGATTAAAATTGTAAATGAAGACTTAGCCCATCCACCTGTTGTTGATGACGGATGCCTTACCTGTCATAATCCTCACTCATCGGTAAACAATTATTTACTGAATGATACTTTCCCGGAAGGGCACTATGCGCAGAAATTTGATGATAATTATAGCCTATGTTTTGATTGTCATGACGATTCGAAGATATTAAATAAAAAAACAACCACTGCTACCGAGTTTAGAAACGGTAATACTAATCTACATTTCGTTCACGTTAACAGAGAAAAAAGCAGAAGCTGTACTAATTGTCATGATGTTCACGGTTCTGCAAACAAACATTTGATTGAAACCGAGATTAAATTTGGCAGTTGGACTATGAAACTGAATTATAAACCTACTAAAAACGGCGGCTCTTGTTTACCGGGCTGCCATGAACAAAGAAGTTATTCAAGGTAAGCATTAAATAAAATGATTAAATTTAATTTATAAACATATTATAGGGGACAAAATGAAAAGAGTAATATTGATTGTTTTATTCTTTATTGTTTTTCCGGTAATTAATCAACAAGCCGATCTTTCGGGTGAAATACTTTATATCGATATTAAAAACAGCCATCACGATTTCAGCGGTGCTGCCTGGAGCGGCAACAGGATTTGTCGTCCTTGCCACACTCCTCATAATGCAAATATGGAAGTTCCCGATTCACCATTATGGAATCATCAGAATACTGTTGCAACGTTTCAAGTATATTCCAGCGAAACGATGGATGGTAACCCCGGTCAACCGACCGGCAAAACGAAACTTTGTTTATCATGTCATGACGGAACAGTTGCTATTGAGAACCATGGTGGATTTACCGGAGGTACCCACTATGTTACCTTTGGTAATTTAGGTACTAATTTGGGAAATGATCACCCTCTTTCATTTACTTATGATACGCAATTATCGCAGGTCGATGGTGGACTTTACGATCCGAGTATAACCCCATCCGGATTGGGTGGAACTATTGAGGAAGATCTGCTCGATAACGGACAATTAAGTTGCATTTCGTGTCATGATGTTCACATATCAAGAAATACACAGGGATGTTCCGGTTGCCATTTTGTACATGGAGGAATGACTACCAGAAGTTTATCATTGAAAATTCCGAATGATAAGAGCGCACTCTGCTTAACCTGTCATAATAAGTAATTTCGTATATACAATACTTAATAGCACTGTCGAGCCTCGGCAGTGCTTTTTTTTTCTCTTTCACTTATTCAAAACTTGTTCAACTCAATTCTTATACTGAAGTTCTCTAATATTATTCCGGCAACAAAAAAAAATCATTCAGTCTATTTGTAATTTGGTTTTCGGATTTTGATTTTTTAATGAACATATTCTAATCTCTCTTCCCGCAAAAGTCGGGATAGGTAAAAAGAGAGAAGAACATGGAAAAACCCAAAAACCAAATAGGAATTATATTATGACTTCTCCAAAAATTAAATGCACAGTAAATAATTGCCTGGTTAATAGTAGTAAATATTACAGGATAAATTTGTATTTATTTCCTTTCATCCGATTTATAACGATCGATCCGAGATTTTCTTATCTCAATTCATTTAACTTTGTATAAAATCAACATTTGCCCCATTAATTTATCGATAATTCAAACAAAGAATGTTCGGCAACAATTGAATTTACTGCACGGTGTGATATAAAGTGCAAAAGAGGATAAATATTTGATTTTCACTATTCCATAAAACGAAGCTTCTCATAATTATACTCGAACCAGATGCCAATAATTGCTATTGATAAAGCATTAGACACATCTAAATGATTATTCTTCGAACTCATCATTATTGTTCGATTTAAAATTCACCAAATAAAAAAATAAAGGCAGGGAATTTGTCTGTTCTACATTAAGTAGAATACTGTTTGACATTAATCTGTATGACAAGCTCAAATTTAAATGAATTATTTAAAACTATCTTATTAAAATGAAGCTTTTTGGGGTTCTAATTGTTTTATCATATTGTTCGTGCATATATGCATTCGGCAACAGCACGCTGAACCCGGGTGATACAACACCGGACGATCAAAATTTGAGTTACAACCCCCATCAACTAACAAGGTATTCAGATGGAGAAATGAATTCTTGTTCCTACTGCCATGAATCAGAAGTAGAAAAACTTAACAATAGTATTTATCTAAGCTGGGATAACAATTCTGTAATTCGGGAATTTGATGAGTTCTCAGGTAATATTACTAAAGATAATGGGATAATTTTCAGTTCGCAAACAAAGATGTGCGTTTCCTGTCACGATGGAAATATTGCGAATGATAATTTCATTATAAAGAATTCGGGGTTCAATGTCTCAAATAAAAATAGGAGTTATATTAATGAATTAAACCATCCAACTTCAATTATCTACAATACTCAATTAGCTCAAAAAAACAAGTACTTAAAAGATCCCAGTATAGCTCCATCCGGTTTGGGTGGAACTATCGAGGAAGATTTATTGGAAGATGGTAAGGTTTCTTGCTTATCTTGTCACAACTTTCATTTTATGGATGAAAGACAAACAATTAAAAATGGATTAACGCTTAAAATCACTATGGTACGAAGCGAGTTATGTTTTACCTGCCATGATATGTAGCATAAAATTATTTGTTTTAGATAGCTGAATATATACCTTTTACAAATTGGTTTTCGGATTTTGGTTTTATTATAAATTCGCCTTTATCATTTCTTGAAAAGAGAGTTTTTGGTAAAATCCGAAAACCAATTAAAATATAGTGTATGCAACACACTTTAAAAATTCCTACGGTGCTTTGTACTATCTTGTGTTCTTTCCCCAGCGTATTTGAAGATTGCTATGCAGGTTTTGTGCGACATTATTGTTGAGTTGAATTGCCGGGTTATTTTTATAAACTTTTCCAGAACGCTGCGATCTTTAAGATATTAATGTTTCACATTTAAGATTTACGATATGAAGAATTACAATAGCAATTAATCGACACTTAAATCTATTTACTCAAGTTAATAAAACGAAAACCCTAATTACTAACTGTTTTAACAGTTGAAGATTTTAACCGGTCAATTTGAGATCTATTTATTTAATTCTCTTTTATGTTTTTTAGTTTCGCTTAAGGAATTAAAATATCCTATTCTAACTCTGTACCAGGTACCTTTAAGACCAGGTATATCACTTACTTTAATAATAAAAGCATTCTCACCCCGTGCCTTTAATTTATCTGCTTCCTTTTGTGCTTTTTTATGAGTACGCCAGGCAGAAAGCTGGAAGCAATAAAGATTTCCATCAGTAAAAATCATATCGCCGACATTGCGTTCAATAGATGAATTATACCGAGCTTTTTTAACCGGTGGAACATATTGATCCTCCTTTGCAATACTGTCTACCATTTCGATTGTAACCCGGCGGTTTAATGCTCTGCCGGAAGCAGTTGAATTATCTCCTATTGGAAAATCAGGTCCGAGACCAACTACTTGAAGTCTTGATGCTTCAATCCCATTATCAATAAGATAATTTGCAACAGACCGTGCTCTCTCTAAGGATAGCTTTTTATTAAATTCGTATGATCCTATGTTATCTGTATGACCCTCTATTTTCCATTGTGTATCGGGGTTATCTTTAAGAACAGCAGCTATTTTAAGCACCGCATTCGCATCGGGATGAAACTCGGATTTACCCGGTGCAAAATTCACCTCACCCGAAAGAACTATTTTTGGTATCTTCGACAGCTCTTTTCCCTGCGATTCTGTCGGGCATCCAAATTTATTCACCTCAGTTCCGGAAGGAGTTTTAGGGCATTTATCCATATAATCGGGTACTCCATCACCATCACTATCGAATGGACAACCTCGTTTATTAACAGGTACACCTAAAGGTGTATTAAAGCATTGATCTAGGTAATCGGGTACCCCATCACTATCACTATCAAGCGGGCAACCATCTTTACCGACAATAATATTCGACCGTGTCTGGGGACATTTGTCCAGGTAATCGGGTACTCCATCACGATCGGTATCTATTGGGCAGCCGAATTCATTAACCCTAACACCGACTGGTGTATCGGGACATGCATCATCCTGATCTTCAACCCCGTCTTTATCTGAATCAAATATGGCATCGAAATAGTACGAAAAACCACCCATCATTGTAAAGAATATATCGTTGTCCCTTCCTGCAATAATGTCATCTAATTCATCACTGTACACATAATTCAGCGAAGCATTAATGTTTAAACTAAAATTTTTGTTTAGCATAAATCTAATTCCAAGCTCGCCTTGATAAGACACTTCCTGAAGCGAATATTTTCCCGATGCATTGTTGGGCAGCTTGTTGCCGTCTATATCTGAGGGATCGAAATAAAGATAGGAAGCACCTGCATAGATAAAGGGAAATAACTTATCACTAACTGTTAAAACATAATCTATACCTGCACCTGCAAGTACTATCGAAGTTCTAAACTCATCTTTCGGATAATTAGAAACTCCACCACTCCCGCTAAGGCGTCCTATTCCTGAAAATGCCCTTAAACCAAAAATACCAATCGACTGAGTGGGGAAGAAATATTCGCTCATAAAACGTGCGTAATAATCAGATAAAGCATTCTTAAAATCTGATTTTGTATGTGTAATTCCGTTTTCAGCGGATATAACCCATCTACCGGATAAAATATTTAAACCGTTATCTCCAGCGACTTGTGCAAATGAAGAAGATAAACAAATGGTTCCCCCTACTAAAATGGAAAGAACAATTGCTCTCAACAGAGTACCCCGGTAATGTGATTTTTATAAGTTTTATTCATATAGTGGTTAGATTAATTTGTGCCCATTATTTTGTGAATAATAGAATATAACACTAACTAAAAATATTTAATTAAAACTAAAGATGGAAATGTTTTTAGTTGCAATATCCCTATTATTTTTCAAAATACATAAATAATCGGGTGAAAATGTTTGTGTGAAAAAAAGTCTGTTATAATCAACAGACCTTTAAATAGATGAAATGAGAAGCTGGGATTCTCCAAAGGAATGTCTTCGGTAAAGTCCGGCGAGACAATTTCCAGACTTTTGGGATGTTTTCTTTTAATTTTTAGATTGATTGAAGGATATGTTATTCTTTCTTCTTTGCAAAAAAGCACCGTAAATTGAATTAAATTAATTTTAGATCATAGTATAATCCACAATGATTTGATTATGTATTAATTAACTCAAGTTGACCGTATAAAATTTAAAACTGTTAAAACAGTTTTCCAAAATTACCGCTCAACTTAAGTTAAGTAATTTGTTTAGGTGAATATGATTTGTGCGCCGGCAGATTTTTCGTAAAAGTCGCCTACAGTTATAATGTCATCTACCTGTTCGCAGAAATCTTCCTTTTTAAGATGAAACATATCTACCGTAGCTTTACATCCATAAATATCGCATCCGGCATCGTGAATCATTTCAATAAATTCGCGCACCGGGGGGATGTCTATTTTTTCCATTTCTTTACTCATCATTTTAGTAGCCATTGCACTCATACCCGGCAGACCCCCAACTATTGTTGGAATGTGCAAAGCGGGATTTCCAACGGTCGCTACTTTAAGATGATCCATTCGTTTGTCTATAACTGCATCCAGCCCAAAGAATGTGAAAAACAAAGTTGCCTCTATTCCTTCCATCCTTGCACCGTTAGCCATTATTAAACCGGGGTAAACACCTTCGAGCGATCCTTTTGAGATCACTATTGATACTTTTTCAATTGGCTCTGCCATTATTATTTCTCCTAAAATTTTTTTCTATTCACATTCTGCTGTGTTGTTATTCTAAACGGAATGAAGTGAAGAATCATCATAATATGTGATAATTTTTGTCTTTGGATTCTTCACTGCACTCAGAATGACACAATATTTTTTTACGAGTTAAATACAACCCTTGGGTTTCGGCAAACCGGCAATTCTCGCGGCTTTTTTTGCCGGACCTTTGGGAAATAACTGATAAAGTTCTTTTGTAGGAACGCCGCTTTCTTTTGTTAATCTTCTTATAGAAGGCGCAGTACCTTTTTCTTCGTATTCTTTTCTCATATAATTTATAACAGCCCAATGGCGATCGGTTAATTCATCTATGCCTTCCTGTTTTGCGAGTTCAACGGCTATCTCTTCGTTCCAATCTGAAATGTTTTTAAGATTACCGTCCTCATCTAATTCAATTTCCCTACCGATTAATTCGATGGTTTCCATTTTTATCTCCTTTAATTTGTTTGTTCTTTTTTAACTGTCGTTAATTTCCCGTTTGTAGTTTGTGTCTCAGCCAAACTCTTAAGGAACTTAATACCGAATGCAATTCCTTTACGCATTTCGGGTGTGTTCATTGTTTTAAATAACTGGAAGTAAGATACATCATCCTCGATTTCTATATCAAGTTTCTTATAAACCGATACCGCATTATTTATTGCTTGCAGCATATCGGGTTGAGTAAGGTTTTTAATCGTGTTAAGTATCGTAACAATATTATCTCCGAGGGCTTTAACATCTTCCGGTGAAAAAGAAGTTATAACGTTTTCAATAATCGTTTCGGATTGTTTAATGAACTGGAAATATCCTTTCCTGTCATATTCATCCAGCTTGTTCATTATATCAATAATCGATTCCCGAATAAGCGGTGAAACGTCTTCCAGAAAATCTCTTGCGCTTTCTATCTGGTCAAACATCTTATTCATGGTTTTCACATTTCTGAGCAGCTTTTTACCCAGGTGCAGTATATCACCGGTTTCCAAATAATCGTGAACATCTTCAAGTTCGGTTACCGCAGTTGCATAAAGATCGTTGCCGACACGCATCAGGTCGTCCTTCAGATCATCAATTTCTCTGCGATGCTTTCTTTGCAGTTCTATCTCTTCGAGCACAATATCTAACTTCCGGTTTATTTCATTTATCTGTGATTGAATTTTTTTCTCTTCCATTTTTACATCCTCTTTCCTGCCATCGACATATTTGATTCAATAGGTAGTTCAAGTCCTTTAACCAGAAAGTTCCAGTACATCCACCTGAACATTATCTTACCGTAGTGGTTCATCTTTGTTTCTTCCAATAATGAAAACGGACCTACGCCGGGTAACGGGAATTTTCCGGGTAAAGGTTCAGTATCATAATTAAAATCGATTAAAATACCGTTCCCGAAACCCGATTCTATAAAGCAATTTGCATGACCGTCGAATTGAGCTTGAGGTTCTCTTCCTTCGATTACGCTTAAAAAGTTTTCGTATAAAATATCTGCTTCGAAGTGAGCAACAGAACCGGCTTTAGAACTCGGCAGGTCTGTAGCGTCTCCAATTACAAAAATATTATCGTAACCTTCTGCTCTTAAAGTATGCTTATCTGTCGGTATAAAGTTCAGTTCATTACCCATTCCGCTGCGTTCAATAGCAGGATCACCCGTATTTGTAGGAATTGTAACTAAAACATCGAATGGAATTTCATCCTCTTCCCAGGAAATAATTTCCTTTTTATCATTATCAACTCTTGCAATATCGAAATCAGTAATGAGCTTAATATTTTTCTTATCCAGAAAGTCTCCGAGAATTGCCGAGGCCCTCGGCTTAGTAAACGCACCGTCCAGGGGAGTTACAAAAGTAATGTCAACCTTATCACGAATTCCTCTTTTAGTGAAATATGAGTCAGCAAGAAAAACAAATTCCAGCGGAGCAACCGGGCATTTGATCGGCATCTCGGTTATGTTGAGAACAAGCTTTCCGCCTTTCCAATATTTGAAGAAGTTTGCAAGAGCCGTTGCGCCTTCTATTGTGTAAAAATCGAAGATGTTTTTATGCCACAGCTTATCCTGCAGCCCTTCTGTTTCTGCAGGCGCAATGCGGGCGCCGGTTGCAATAATCAAATAGTCATAAGTTACAACCTGATTATTTTTCAGAAGCACCCTGTTATTATCCGGTTCAATCTTATCTATCTGTGCGGTGATTGCATTAATACCCGAAGGGAAGAAGTCGCTTTTTGGTTTTATCACATCTTTTTTTTCATAAATTCCGAAAGGGATGAATAAAAATCCCGGTTGGTAATAATGAGTTTCATGCTGATCAACAATTGTAATTTGCCATTCATCTTTATCGAGTGCGTTATAGAGTTTATTTAACATCATTGTGCCTGCGGTCCCGGCACCGAGAATCACTAATTTTTTCATCGTATTATCCTATTTTATTTTTATAATTATTACTTAATTGGCGGAACTAATTCTTTTAATTTTTCTTTAATGCTGGCGCAATCGGTAAAACTGTTATACACATCGCATTGCCTGCAGTCTCTGCCGGAGCAGAGATTTATTTTATGGTTAAAAGTCCAGCAGGGTTTTGAATATGACTGAAATGCTTCGCAATTAATATAATCTTCAGCGGTACAGCTCATAACAGCCCAGCAGGGTATTAAAGCAAGCATCCTTCGTATTCCTTCAATGCCAATTTTATCTTCGTTTATTGCTCTTCTTATGCATCTTATTCTTTCAAGGTCCATATCGGAATATCTACGCTGATTGCCTGTGGATTTAAATGGAATTAATAATCCTTCGCGCTCGTACATTCTAAGAGTGGGGACCGATACGCCGAGCAATCTTGCTGCAGTACTAATTGTGTAAACTGGTTCTATGGAAAAATTCTTATTCATATCAAAAATATAAAACTTGATATTAGGTAATATCAACATCCTTGCCATTGAATGATGTAAGGTATTTATGCGATTATTAAAGTTTTTTAAAGTTTATTTTTTCATTGTTGAGAATATTAAATACTTCTCTCTAAAAGTTGAGAGATGATAAATACCGGCAAGATTTTATATCTATAAACAAAAATTGCTGCGGTAAGAGAACATGTGAAAATAAAGGAATCATAATAGAAGCTTATGGTTTTAATCGTGGGAATTTGAACAAAATGTTCTAGAATTAAATTCTCTACAGGATTTATCCTGTGGTATAACAAATTTTAAATAAATTTCCCAACCGTTTCAGTGGTTTTCGGTAAAAACGTATTCAGAATCAACGAAAGAACTATAACCAGCATACACCCGATTAAATTGTACCACAGGAATGGAATGTCCGTAAAAAAGTAGCAATAGAGAACGACTAACTCGGCGGTTAACGCAGCGTAAAACGTAGGTGTTCCGCTTACTTTCTTCAAATAGAATGCAACGAGGAAAATTCCTAAAATTGTACCGTAAACAAGCGAACCGAGTATGTTTACCGCTTCTACGAGCGAGCCGAGTTCCTTTGCAAGCAGTGCAAACAGGATTGCATAAATTCCCCACAAAACTGTTGAAATTTTTGATGCCCGCAGATAGTGTTTATCATCGCCGTCTTTTTTTATCATCCTTTTGTAAATATCAATTACAGTAGTGGAAGCCAAAGCATTCAACTCCGCCGAAGTTGAAGACATTGAAGCGGAAAGGATTGCCGCAAGTACTAATCCTATTAATCCTATTGGAAGGAAAGTTGTAATGTAAGTTATAAAAATAAAATTTGTATCGTTTGTATCCGCATCGGGATTCGCCTTCGTTATTAATCCTATTGCTTCTTCCCTTATCAGAGTCGCTTCTTTTTGTTTATCATTTACGATTTTTGTCTTTGTTTCAATCTCTTTTTTATCACCTGTCTTAATTGCCGAGAGCATTTCCCTTATTTCATTTTGCTTTTCTTCACTGACAATTTTATAATCATTCTCTAACTTTTTGTACTGTTCGGTATAAATGCTGCTTTTAACATTTGCTTCTTCAACAGGATTAAAAAACAGCGGGGGAGTGATGAATTGGTAAAGCACGAATACCATCGCGCCTATAAAAAGTATAATGAACTGCATCGGGACTTTTACCAAACCGTTAACAAGTAAACCCATCCTGCTTTCTTTTATCGAACTGCCGGCGAGATAACGCTGCACCTGCGATTGATCGGTGCCGAAATATGAAAGCATCAAAAATGTTCCCCCGATTATCCCCGACCAGAATGTGTAACGGTTACTAAGATCGAAAGAAAAATCGATTGCGTTTAGTTTGCCGAGTTTACCTGCAACATAAGCCGCATCTATAACGGAAATATCGTTTGGAAGGAGAAAATAAATTGTAATAAATGCGGCAAACATCCCAACTGTAATAATCACCATCTGATGAATATGTGTTTTATTTACCGCAACCGTTCCACCGACTGTTGTATAAAGAATTACCGCTCCGCCGATAATCAAAATTGTTACATCGAGCCGCCAGCCGAGAATTACCGAAAGAATTAATGCGGGAGCATAAATTGTAAAGCCCGCCGCAAGCCCGCGCTGCGTAAGGAATAAAACACTTCCAAGCGTTCTGTTTTTTAAATCGAATCGTTTTTCAAGATATTCATAAGCAGTATAAACATTTAGTTTATTGTAGATGGGAACAGCGGTAATTGATAGGATGATCATTGCGATGGGAAGACCGAGATAAAACTGCACGAAGCGCATTCCGTCAACATAAGCTTGTCCCGGTGTTGATAAAAATGTGATAGCACTTGCCTGCGTAGCCATTATGGAAAGAGTGATAGTCCACCAGGGAGTTTTTCTTCCTGCACGAAGATACGAATCGACATCTTTAGTCTTCCGGGTTTTTACAGTTCCGTAAATAACAACGAAAGCAAGAAACCCGGTCATTACAATCCAATCGACTAAACTCACTCAAACACCTTTGTAAAGATGTAAAAAAGGATGATGAGAAAAATCAATTCACCGAAAACGAAGGCATAAATTTTCTTCCAGCTTCCAAAAAAAGGAGCAGGTTCTTCATCTTTATTATCAATTTTGTTCGTCATATTTTCCTGCCGATATTAAATTGATGAAAAGTCTGTAAGCGCCCGGAACTCCAGCCGGAAGTTCTCTGAAAAAAGACAATCCCGTGTAAATAAACACCCCATCGCCGTACCGTGCATAGAGAAGTGAACCTTTCTTAGGTAATTCAGTAATATCGTTCATTTCCAGCACAGGTTCGTAATCATTATCCCACTCGTTCGCAAAGTATAATCCTCGTTCCTGTATCCAGCCGTTAAAATCTTTCTCCGTTATCTTATTCGGGAAGTTCAGCAGCGGATGATTTGGGTTTATGAATTTTACTTTTGCATTTTCTTCGGTTACACGATCGTGGGAAATATTAAACCCGTAAGGTCCGGGCTGAGCATATTTCTTCCTCGTTGTATTATATTGAACAATATACGTTCCGCCATTCTCTACATATTCCATCAGTTTTGGTTGATACACAGCCAACCATTTATCTGTATTGTATGCTCGTATTCCTGCAATAATAACATCATAACCAGAGAGATTACCGTTTGAAAAATCTGTATCGGTTAAGTAATTTACTTCATAACCAAGCTCACGAAGGTAGCCGGGAATCTTATCTCCGGAGCCCTTAATGTATCCAATTTTATTTACGACTTTCTTTCCCAAATCTAATTTCAACAACTTTACTTTTGCTTCGGGGAAAACAACCTGCCGCGGAATATGATCGTAATTAATTGTTACCGAACTTTTCGTGTATGATTTATCGTCAATAATTACTTTTGCAGTAAGTTCGGCAGTTTCTGTATTTGATGGAGGAGATACAGTAAAAGTAAATTGTTTCTCATCGCTTTTGTTTTCAAAATCAAAATCGAAAGATGAAGGTTCAATTTGCCATCCATTTTGTGCGGATAATTTTAACTCTCCTGATATCTCATCAGAAAAGTTTTTCAGAATTACATTTATCTTTCTTTTATTATTTGAAGGAAAAATATACAAACTGTTTTCAAAGTTCGCTGTTGCTAACGGTGCGATTATCAACGGGCTGTAAACCTCACCTTTAGTTGGATCGGTTTTTCTGAATTGAACAGGAGTACTGAAAACCAAACTTGTTTTGTTAAATAACAACCTGAAGCGCGCTATGAGCGGGGGAGAGTTTTGCGCTAAGCCGATTAATGTTTGATCGGGTACATTGTATAAATCACCTTCGCGGGGGTAACGCAGCCAGTAAGGTTGAGTTGTTTGTATGTCGTCGGGTAGGCGAATCTCTTTTTTATTCTCGACAAATTCACCGGTTAGCAATGTTTTGTCCATAACAGAATCAGCCGCCTGGTAATTTATGTAAACTCCTTCAAGAACAAACGGCACCGTTGATCTGTTAACAATTCCAGTCTTCACAACAAAATCACTTCCGGGTGTTACAGTTTGTTCGTCAGATATCGCTTCGATCCAGATTCCTGCACAAGCGCGTATTAATTCTAAAATTTCCCTCCCTTTTATCTGAGCCCAATAATCATCTTTAATATTTCCTAATTCTGAATATGCGGTAATCAAATCCGGAATAATTCTTTCCGGATTTTCAGGATCGTATTCAGAGATTATTTTCGTAATTAGTTTACCGATTTTCTTTCCGTCTTTTACCCTATTCCATGTTTGGTCTATTCCATCGAATAAATCATTCTTAGCTTTTTTCCCATCCATATAAAGGAAATAATTTATCCGGTTTCCGCGCCAACCGGAAGACCCGAATCCCTGGCTTTTGTGCATGCTTCTGCTTTCGGCAGAAATCTCCGTGTAAGATTTTCCAAGCAAACGATTGAACGCTCCAATATTTATGCTTATCAATGTGTCCGAATTTATTCCCATTCTATTAAAAGCGGGAGTCCATCCGTTCCAGTAAATTCTTTTCGGCTGCCACACGTTAACATATTCCAATTGTGCGGGAAACGCAGATGAATCGCCTGCAAGTTTAAATCCTTCAAGCGCAAGAATAGCAGAAGCGGTATGCTGACCATGCATGCCTTCGCCGCTTGTTGGAAATCGTGTAACAATTACATCAGGACGGAATCTTCTGATAATCCATACAACATCGGAAAGAACTTTCTCCTTATTCCAGAGCTTAAAAGTTTCTTCGGCAGATTTCGTATATCCGAAATCGATCGCGCGTGTAAAAAACTGTTCTGCTCCATCAATCCGCCGCGCCTGTAAAAGTTCCTGCGTACGGATAACACCAAGCAAACCACCCTGCTCGTCTCCAATTAAGTTTTGTCCGCCATCACCTCGTGTAATTGAAAGATAACCCGTTCGGAGCAATTTACCCGATGAGCAATAAGACAGGAAAGCAGTATTTTCATCATCGGGATGAGCAGCAATGTATAAAACGCTGCCGAGCGTGTTAAGCTTTTTCAGCGCCAGTTCAATTTGAGCAGCATCAAACGTCTTTACCGGTTGAGCTAATAAAAAGGAAGTTATTAATAAGAAAATTGAAATGATTGAGAAAATGAAATTATATCTTCGCACAGAATCATCCAATAATTTATTTTGAAGATTTGTTATAAGAATTGCTTAAAAACAACGATTGATAATAAAACTTATTTCCAGAAAATCCAAGATATAAATGATGAATGAATAGTTAAAGCTGAATGCTGAAAAGCTGCCAAATGGAAAACTGCAAAGAATGAAATAAGCAGTAATAAAAATTTGGATGACGACTATTTCAAAGTATTTTCATATCTAACTCAAAAGCGTTGAAAATTAGTTGAAATTTTAAGTTCAATAACTTATGTTTAACCAAACAAACTGGAAGATAAATGGATTATAAAAAAAATATAACATTCGAACCCGGTAAAAGAAGCGGAAAGCCTTGTATCAGAAACTTGCGTATTACTGTTTATGATATATTGGAATATCTTGCTTCGGGAATGTCACAGGAAGAAATATTAAAAGATTTTCCGGAACTTACAAAAGAAGACATACTTGCTTGTCTTAGTTATGCAGCAGACAGAGAACGAAGATCACTCACTCTTAGCAAATGAAACTATTAATTGACCAAAATCTTTCTCATCGTTTAGTAACTTTTCTTAATGATTATTTTACTGAAGTTAAGCATATTAAAGAACTATCGTTAGATACTGCTAGTGATCAATATGTTTGGAAATATGCAAAAGAAAATAATTATGTTATTGTCACAAAGGATTCGGATTTTAATGATTTAGCTATAATAAAAGGCTTCCCACCAAAAGTAATTTGGATACAAAAAGGGAATTGTTCAACAGATGATGTTATAAACTTATTAATAGAAAATCATCAACTGATTATTGAATTTTTCGAAGATAAACAAAACTCAATTTTAATGATTCCTTAAACACAATTGTTTTATTTCCTTGGATTTAGAAAGATTAACCTGTCCATTTTTTACTCATCCATTAAACTCCATTATTTCTTATATTTAGGCATCCTATTCATCAAAAATATTTAATTATGGTTGAGATTAACGGCATTAAAATAGGCGGCAATCTTCCTTTCGTTCTTATTGCAGGTCCCTGTGTAGTTGAAAATGAAGAATTAGTATTGCAGACTGCCGGAGAGATTAAAAAGATCACTTCTAAGTTGAACATTCCATTTATATTTAAATCAAGTTATAAGAAGGCGAACAGGACAAACCTTAATTCGTTTACCGGAATTGGTGATGACAAAGCGCTCCGTATTTTGGAAACGGTGAAACAGGAATTTGATCTTCCAATTCTTACGGATGTCCATTCAAAAGATGAAGTGATAAAAGCTGCTGCTGTTGCTGATGTGTTGCAGATTCCTGCTTTTTTATGCAGACAAACGGAGCTGTTAATTGCCGCGGGTGAAAGCGGTAAAGTTGTGAACGTTAAAAAAGGTCAGTTCCTCGCACCGGGAGATATGAAACACGTTATAGAAAAAGTTGAATCAACAAAAAACAAAAAAATCATACTTACTGAAAGAGGCACAACATTCGGTTATCATAATCTTATTGTTGATATGAGATCGTTGGTTATTATGCGTGAGTTTGGTTATCCTGTTGTAATGGATGCTACGCACTCTGTTCAATTACCGGGTAAAGATTCAACAAGCAGCGGCGAACCAAAATTCATAAAGCCCTTAGCACGTGCTGCTGCTGCTGTGGGAATTGACGCACTCTTTTTAGAAGTTCATCCCGATCCCGGGAATGCTTTAAGCGATGCTGCAAGCCAGTTACCGCTTGATAATCTTGAAAACTTGCTTGGTGAAGTAAAAGAAATCGATGATAAAGTTAAAAGCTTTAAGTGAAAGTGAAATTTAACAATCAAAAATTCCCCAGGAAATTAACCGGAGCAGAAAAGAAAATTTTGTTTTCAATCTTACCGGATAATAAACCCGGTTATAAAATATACAGAGAAAAGATCGATAAATTATTCGTTATCGGTTACGGAAGATTCGGTGAAACAAATTTAGTGCTCGGCAGAAAAGAGAGCAAACCCGATTTTTCCGTTTCATCCACTCCTGTTTTTGCGATAGGAATGATCGAGACAAATTTGGGAACAATAGATGTAATAATTCATGAAGAAAGCGATGATGAAATAGAGTTTGACATTACCGGTCCCGAGCTGTCGGTCACTTATGATCAAGTTCAAATAAATAGTTGTAAAACTTATTCCGGTTGGATTCCCGGGTTACCTTCACCAATCGATGGTTCAGATTTGAGGGAAGTTGTAATATCAACGGACAGATTTGTTTTGGCAATTTCCCCAGTTCAAAAAAAAATCTGGTTATTCGAATACGATACTGGTGTGAACCGTCTTATTCCTTTAACCAATTTTTATAATGAGTTAATGCGGGTGAAAAATATAAGAGATCCCGAAAGAGCTTTAAAGCCGGGTTCATTTTTTAATGATCTGAATTTGTATTCGGACAGCGATCTTAAAACAGCGCTTTTGAAGTACGATAAATATATGCATAAATTAAAACTGCCGTTTGATATCAAAACGGATATACCCGGGAAATCACAAAAAGGGTTTATTAATATTTTAGGAAGAGGAAAGAATTGACGAATGAAGAGATAATTCAAAAGGGGAAAGAAGTTATACGACTCGAAGCGGAATCCGTGGCTAATCTTCAGGATAGAATTGGCGAAGATTTTGCGAAAGCTGTCGATGTAATTTATAACAGCAAAGGAAGGGTTGTGCTTACGGGTATGGGTAAATCCGGTTTGATAGCACGGAAAATTGTTGCAACTATGAATTCTACTGGCACGGCTGCAATATTCCTTCATCCGACAGATGCATTGCATGGTGATCTGGGGATGGTAAGAAAATCGGATGTTGTAATAGTAATATCAAAGAGCGGAGGTACCGAAGAGCTGTCAAGATTGCTTCCTATGTTCAAACGGCTCGGTGTAAAGATTATTGCGATGTCGGGAAATAAAGGTTCAATGCTGGTGCAGGAAAGCGATATCTTTCTTGATATAAGCGTAACCGAGGAAGCTTGTCCACATGATCTCGCACCCACATCTTCAACAACTGCAACGCTTGCAATGGGCGATGCATTATCGGTTGCATTGCTGGAGAAGAATAATTTTACTGTTGAGGATTTTGCATTCCTGCATCCCGGCGGCAGTCTCGGTAAAAGATTATCCCTGAAAGTTGAGGAGATAATGATAAAAGGAAACGGCGTTCCGGTAGTAACAGAGGAAGCTAATTTGAAAGATGTAATTCTCGAAATGACTTCAAAAAGATTGGGGACGACAACAATTGTAAATGAAAACGGGGTGCTTTCAGGAATAGTAACCGACGGCGATTTAAGAAGATTACTCGAACGAACCATGGATATTAACGGTTTAAAAGCTGTCGATGTAATGACTAAAAATCCAAAAGTAATGGAACCGGATTATCTTGCATCATTCGCTCTTCAGCAGATGGAAAACTTTAACATAACTTCACTTATAGTTATTGATAAAGAGAAAAAGCCAATAGGGATAATTCATCTTCATGACCTGATAAAATTGGGATTACAAAGCAGATGAAATTATTCCTCCTTTTAATTTTATTTCCCGTATTAATTACATTGATTTGCTGTAATCAGGAACGAGTTGAACCTTCAGTCGATAGCTCGGTAAAGGGCGAAGAATTACCCGACCAGGAAAGCTGGAACTCAACTATTTTTTTTACCGACTCCGGTAAAACGCGGGCTATACTTTATGCAGGACATCTAAGGGTTTTTTCAAGAAGCAAAGAAACATTTTTAGACAGTAATATCAAAATAGATTTTTATGATATGAATGAAGTGAAAACTACAACATTAACGGCGAAGCGGGGGAGAGTTGATGAGAAGACAAACAATCTTTTTGCGATAGATAGTGTTGTAACCGTTAACGACAGCGGGATTGTAATAACAACCGATGAAATGATGTGGAGAAATAAGGATAAAAAGATCATCTCCGATAAATTCGTTACGATTACAACCCCTACTGAAAAAATTGAAGGTTACGGTTTCGAATCGGATCAGAGTCTTCGCAATTATGTAATCTACAACATCACTTACGTAACCAATACCGATAGTCTGTAATGATCGTCAACCATAAATTATTAATTATATTATTGTTACTAACGGGCTTTGTCTTTGCACAGGAAAGATCGGAATCTATTAAGATTGTGGGCGATAGTCTTATTGGAAAAGTAGTCAACGGTGAATCGATAAGAGAGGTTCACGGGCATGTTGTTTTAACACAGGGAAACGTTACCATTACATGCGATCACGCCATCCAGTATATCGCAAAAAATAATGCAAAGCTCAAAGGAAATGTTATTGTCAGGCAGGATAGTCTTACCATCACAACAGAGGAAGGTTTTTATTTCGGGGATAGACGAGTAACAAAAAGTACGGCGGGTATAATTTTGGATGATCGGAAAATTGTGCTGACCGCAGACAGCGGCGAATATTTTTTTAATGAGGATAAAGCAATTTTTCAATCCGATGTTACTTTGTTTGATTCTCTTACAATTATGTTTGCCGATCAATTAATTTATTTACGGGATGATGATCGTTCAATTGCAACTGGCAATGTTAAAATAATCGATGAGAATAGTGTTATAACCGCCGATTCACTCGACCATTATAGAAATACTAAAACAAGTTTCGCAGATGGGCATGTAAAAATTATCAGTCTGGAAAATAATACTTCTATTTATAGTAACCACCTCGAAGATTATTCCGAAGAAAAATATACTTTAATAAATGTTAACCCGGTTTTAGTTCAGTTAGATTCTATTTATAACGAGGAGGGCGAACTTGAGATTGATACGCTTATGATTTCGGCAAAAATAATGGAAGCATTTAGGGATACTGCAAACGTATTTAAGGCAACAGATTCTGTTAAAATAATAAGAGGTACGTTCGCTTCTGTAAATGATTACACTCTTTATTTGCGGGACGACGATATTATAATAACCGAAAAGGTGAATGAAGATGCCGCTCAGCCGATCCTGTGGTATGAAAATTCTCAACTAACGGGTGATTCCATAACAATTTATATTGAAGAGAAAAGAATTAAGCGGCTTGATGTTGTTAATAACGCTTTTATGCTATCGCAAAGTAAACTTTATCCCGAAAGATTCGATCAAACATCTTCAAAGGATATTAAAATATCGTTTAAAAATAATAAAATTCACCAAGCAAAATTTTTAGGAACTGTGCACAGTATCTATTATCTTTATGAAGATAATGAAGTAAACGGACTTACAAAATTTAGTGCTATTAATGCAACAATTATTTTTGAGGATAATGAAGTTAGTGAAGTCAGACTTTACGGCTCACCGACGAGTGAATATTACCCGGAAAAGCAGGTTGTAGGGGATGAAAAATCATTCACCTTACCTAAGTTCAGATTTTTTAATAACAGACCGAATAGAAAAGAATTAATAAAATTAATCTGGTAGAATATGGCTACAACATTAAGAAGTGAAGAATTAGTTAAAATATATAAAAAGAGGAAAGTTGTTAACAAAGTTTCCGTTCAGGTTTCAAAAGGAGAAATTGTCGGCTTGCTTGGACCAAACGGTGCGGGAAAGACAACAACTTTTTATATGATTACCGGGATGATAAAGCCGGAATCGGGAAGAGTTTTTTTGGATGATCTGGAAATAACAAATGTGCCGATGTATAAGAGAGCAAAAATGGGAATTGGTTATCTTCCGCAGGAAAATTCTATTTTCAGGGGGCTAACTGTTGAGAATAACTTAATGGCAGTGCTGGAAATGACTAAACTAAATGCGCAGCAAAGAAAAGAAAAAGTTGAAAAACTATTGAACGAGCTTTCGATTACAAACATCAGGAAGAGCAAAGGTTTACAATTAAGCGGTGGTGAACGAAGGAGAACGGAAATTGCACGTGCCCTCGCAACCGACCCGAGTTTTATTTTACTGGATGAACCCTTTGCAGGTGTCGATCCTATTGCAGTTGAAGATATAATGAAAATAGTTGCGAATCTTAAAGACAGGGGAATAGGTGTTCTGATTACCGATCATAATGTGCATGAAACGTTAAGCATCGTAGATAAAGCATACATTTTAATCGAGGGAGTAATTTTCAAACAAGGTGGTGCGGATGACTTAGCTAATGATGAAGAAGTTAAAAAGTTGTATTTGGGTGAGAAGTTTAAGCTGGATAGATACTTCTAATCAAAAAATTCTCCCTTTGGAAAAGGGAGTACCCCGACGCAGTAGGGGGGAGGGATTTGAAGATGTTATCTTGCGTGGTAGATGTTTTTAATTTGTTGTTGGGGATATTACGGTACCTGAAATCCCCCGTCTCCGCGGGGCGGAGCCACCCCCTTTTGAAAAAGGGGGAATTTTAAATGTTATAACTATTGCTAATGATTATTTTAATATATGTCAGAGAAACACAAATCAAAAAATAACTTTTGGGGGAATTCTTATTATGCAACACTTAAAGGTTATGCAAGGGAAATGCGTAATAATTCTACAAAAGGAGAGATCAAATTTTGGTGTGAACTGTTGAGAAAAAGAAAGACGGGTTATCAATTTTACAGGCAGAAAATTATAGAGAATTATATAGTGGATTTCTATTGTGCGAAATTAAAATTAGTTGTTGAAATAGATGGCGAGACTCACGAAGGTAAAGAAAAGTATGACAAGGAAAGAGAGAATAAATTAAAGCAGTCAAACTTGAAAGTAATACGATATAAAAATTCTGATGTACTGTATAATTTCCATTTTGTAGTAAATGATTTTAATGAGCAAATAAAAATTCGTGAAAAAGAATTAAACATTAAAAATTCTCCCTTTGGAAAAGGGAGTACCCCGACACAGTCGGGGGGAGGGATTTGAAGATGTTATCTTGCGTGGGTGAAGATTTTAATTTGTTGTTGGGGATGTTATACGGCACAAGAAATTCCCCGTCTCCGCAAGGCGGAGCCACCCCCTTTTGAAAAAGGGGGAATTTTAAATGTTGAATATTTCATAATTCTCTTCTGCAATTTTTATATTTTCAAATTTTCCCGCATCTATCCAAAACGATTTGTTATCAATGTATCCGATAATTTGATGTCTTTCCATTAAACTTAAATATAAATCGATAATTGAAAATACCTTTTTACCCGGCATCAAAGAGAATATTTTGGGATCGATAATATGAATACCGCTGAAAGCAAATTCATTATAATGCTTTATTTTATTTGATATTATTTGTTCGCCGGTTTTTTCGCTCATCCATCCGCACAAAATATTATCATCGGTAAAAAGTAAATATCTGCTGGTTTTTCTTTTTTGTATTGCAAGTGTTGCAAGCGGTTTATTTTGTAAATGATAGTTGTATAGTTTACTTAAATCCATATCAGATAAAATATCTACATTATGAACAAGAAACGGTTTGCCGTCATCAAAAAACCATGCTGCATTTTTCAAGCCGCCGCCGGTATCGAGCAATTTCTCTTTTTCATTTGATATTGATATTTCAGCTTCAAAGTTTTTGTGTTCGATAAAATCAATTATCTGATCTGCAAAGTGATGTACATTAATTATAATTTTATCGAAACCGGATTTGGTGAGTTTGTTAATTATGATTTCAAGAAGAGTTTTGTCTTTAATTTTTATAAGTGCTTTGGGAATGTTATCGGTAAGTGGTTTTAACCTTGTTCCCAATCCTGCTGCAAGAATAAATGCACGCATTAGTTAAAATCTTTCTTTTCTAATTCGGTATGATGAATAACAACATCGACATCATAATTATCCTCGATGTGTTCTGCCAATCGCTCCGCGCAGTATACTGATCGATGCTGTCCGCCGGTGCAGCCGAAACTGATCATAAGATTTTTGAAATTTCGTTCCGAGTATTCTTTTATCATTCTATCAACTATTGAGTAAACATCTTTTAAAAATTCTTTCACATCTTTCTGAGATTCGAGAAAATCGATGACGGGTTTATCCTTGCCGGTTAAATCTTTAAACTCATCATGACGCCCGGGATTATGTATTGCACGGCAGTCGAAAACATGACCTCCGCCGTTGCCCGAATAATCAATTGGTATCCCGGATTTATAAGAAAAACTTTTTATCGTCACAAGTAGTTTATCTGTTTGTTTCGGAGCAGGGATAAAGTTCAGCTCCTCATTATTTATAGAATATTCAAGCGCTCTTTTCAATTCCGGTAAATCGAGCTGCAGGAAATTCTTATCCAATAAGAATTTAATGTTTTTAAGTGCATAAGGAATGCTTTTAAGAAAATGCAGTTTCTTTTCATATATCCCTCTGAAACCATAAGCGCCCAGCGCCTGAAGTATTCTCATTAAAACATAACCGTTGAAGTATTTTTTAAACTCGTTTCGATCAAAACTAATTTCCCCTCCGGCTTGATCTAAATAAAACTCCAACAAAACATCGCGTATTGATTGCGGCAGATTTGCTTTTGCATCGTACAATAATGAAGCAACATCATATTGCAGAGCACCTTTTCTTCCACCCTGATAATCTATAAAATAAAGTCGATCTTCTTTGATCATGATGTTCCGGGATTGAAAATCGCGGTACATAAAATAATCAGTGTCTGCCGTGAGTAAAAACTTTGTGAACTTTTCAAAATCATTTTCAAGCAGTTGTTCATCAAATGGAATTTGTGTGAGTTTAACAAAATAATATTTGAAGTAGTTCAAATCCCACATCATCGACTGTTTGTCGAAACTGTTTCGCGGGTAGCAGACTGAATAATCCAATCCATCGCCGCCGTCGATCTGAAATTTAATTAACTCCAGTAATGCTTCTTTATAATATTTTTCTATTTCCTGCTGAAAATTTGTTTTATCTTTTGCGTTTTCAATTAATGAGTAGAGAGTTATATCACCCAAATCTTCTAAAAGATAAATACCGTAATCTAAATTTTTCGAATAGATTTTAGGGACCTTAAGTTTCTTATCTAAAAAATGTTTTGTGAAAGTGATAAAAGCTTTGTTTTCCTTTTCGTCATGATTGGCAACACCGATTGCAGTTTTGTTTTCACTTTTTATTCTGTAATAAAATCTGTTTGAACCCGAAGCAGGTAAAGGAGAAATCGAGACAGTTTTTTCACCCGACCAGTTTTCAAATAATTCTTTTAATAAATCGGTTATTCGCATGATAAAATTTATATCGTTTCCTCTTTTAAGATAGAATACATTAATTGATCCCAGAATCTACAATTTTTATAAACAGCTTTCCGCATACTTCCCTCAAATTTATATCCTGCTTTTTCCAGCACCCGTGCCGAAGCGGGATTAAACTCGAATACATTTGCAAACAATCTTATAAAATTAAAACTGTTAAAAGCATATTTTGTCATCGCAATTACTGCGCTTGAAGCTATATTCCGTCCCCAAAACTGTTCCGCCAGCCAATAACCTATTTCTGCGGAGTAACGGTAAACATCGGTTTGAGGCATCAAGCCGATACCTCCGATTAGTTCATGCTTATTAGCAATTGCAAAATTCATTTCTGATTTCTGGCTGCATGCTAATTTGAGCCAGGCGTCGGCATCTTCCCCGGTGTACGGATATGGAAAGCTGTCCCGCAAATTTTTGGAAACATTAATATTATTTGCATACTTAAGTATTGCTTCTTTATCCGTCGGATGGAAACTTCTTATTTTATATTCACCGAATACAATTTTCATTTGTAACAAAAAAATATTTATATCGTCTTTAAACTTAAGAATTGATTTTATATTAATTACACGATCTAAAATCAATTATTAATATCAAATAAAAGCAGCAGCGATTGATTTACAGCAAGTTAATGTTTATTCTTAAATACTACAAAAAAGCATCGTTCTCATCTGTTTAAAATTTTAATTAATGCCGGATGGAACGCACCCCGGTTCATAAGGAGGTAATATGAAAAATATAAAAACAATTTTGATTCTGATTCTTTTAGCATATCCAAATTTATTAGCGCAAAGCTCGATAGATGATTTACCTCCGGTTCCGCCGGATGCCCAATTACAAATTACAAACCTGATTTACTCCTTAAATTATCTTCAATCATTGAATAAAATTAAAGAAGCCGGGCTTCAGCAGGGGAATGATTTAATTATCGGTGATGACGACCCTAACGAAACGGTTACAATAACCGGAAGTTATTTACTCAACGGCGATCTGATAATAATAAATAACGGCAGACTAATTCTGGATAGTGCCTATTTTCAGATAGATGGTGATATTCAAATTTCGGGTACGGGTGAGCTTAATGCATCCGGAGGAACTTTTGAAGTAATAGAAAATTTTATTTATGAGCATCAAGCCCTAGTACTTGAATCAGGTGTACTTAATTTTGACGGTGTACAGTTTCATTCGAGCGGGCAAAGCTGGCAGGTATCCGTTGCCGGTAATGGAAAATATTATTTAAAGAATTCGGAAATCTCCGACGGGTTTATTACGACTGGTTTGTTTGGACAAAGCGAAGCACAGATAATTAATAACCAGTTGCCCGGTGAATTTTTATGTTTCGGTGAAAACAATTTAGAGTTCAGGAATAATGATTGGCTGCTATTCTGGCTCGTGTTATTTGATTCAAGTATAGTTGATATTTCTTTACCCGGCGATTCGTTATTAACCGGCTGGCAGTTCGATGAAAACCAGGCGGGAGTTCAAGGCATTTCTTACAGTGTGTTAATCGATAGCTGTACCAATGTAAACTGGGGATTAATATCGCAGTCCGGTTCCGATGCAACTTTTACTGATACACATTTAAGAACTGTTGGCTTAATGTTTCTCGATCCTGATTCTATAACAGTACAGAATATTACTAACAACTCAACCCATATCGATGATATTATTGATATCCCTGAT
>BDSV01000017.1 GCA_002898075.1 bacterium BMS3Abin03 | reverse complement strand
GGAGGAAATATATCAGCAAAATAATTCCTGATTGCCTTTCCTATCAGTATTTGTGCAACTTTATACGGTCCTTCCTGCTCGCATTCATAAACAAGCTCAATCTTTCCGGTTATAGATGGTATTACTCCAAAAAGATCGCTCACTCTTAGCTGCGCTTCTTTATCTTTGGTTATAATGTTTCTTCTCTCTGCCGTGCTGATAAGATTTTCATACGCAGAAATTGTCAAACGTGCCGAGACACCGCTTTTCGCATCGATATACTCACTGCCTCTTGCTTCAAATGCTATCATCTCAATTAAGTTTTTCAATAGTTCATCTGCTTTAATAATTTTCTGCTGATCTGCAAGATTTGCTTCCTGCTCCGTTATCCTGCGAGATACTTCAATGCTTTTAGGATAATGAGTAAGAATCTGGCTGTCTATTCTATCTTTAAGAGGTGTAACTATCGATCCGCGGTTTGTATAATCCTCCGGGTTAGCGGTAAAAACAAACTGAATATCGAGAGGCAACCTTACTTTAAATCCGCGTATCTGTATATCACGTTCCTCGAGAATGTTAAACAATGCAACCTGGATTCTCGCCTGTAAATCCGGCAATTCATTTATTACGAAGATGCATCTGTGTGAGCGCGGTATTAGACCGAAATGGATTACCCGCTCATCGGAATAATGCAGCTTTAACGATGCTGCTTTTATCGGATCGACATCGCCGATCAGGTCGGCAACAGAAACATCCGGAGTAGCTAACTTTTCAGTGTACCGCTCGCTTCTGTGCATCCATTTTACAGGTGTATCTTCCCCGCTGTCTTTAATTACGCTTCTTGCCTGGAAAGAAATCGGATTTAAAGGGTCGTCGTTTAATTCGGAATGATCGATTACGGGAATGTATTCATCCAGCAGGTTGATGAGCAATCTTGCAATTTTTGTCTTTGCCTGTCCGCGCAATCCAAGTAGAATAATATTATGCCTTGAAAGGATGGCTGTTTGTAACTCGGGGATAACCGTATCGTCATATCCTACTATTCCTTCAAAAGGATTTGTGCCCAGCTCTAAAAATGAAATTAAATTATCTCTCATTTCATCTTTAATAGATTTTGGCGAGTACCCGTTTTTCTTTAATTCGCCTAAAGTTTTTATTGAATTATAATCCATCGAAATTTACTTCTGTTAGTGTATTTTTTTTCTTCTGTTTCTTATATAGTCTTCAAAAATAAAATCGCCGAGACCGTTTAAGCTGCTGTAGTAAGCCCTGCCGTAATTTATTTTAGTGAATTCCCTTACGAACTCCTGCAGATAAGGATCACGTGCAATCATAAAGGTGGTAATTGATATTCCAAGCTTTCTGCATCTCGCTGCCTGGTCCAATGTTTTATTCAAAATTTTCCTATCCAGACCGAAGCTGTTTTTATAATACCGTGTACCGATTTTCAAACAAGTTGGCTTACCGTCTGTTATCATAAATATTTGTTTGTTGTTTGTTTTTCGCCGTCGAAGAATATTGTTTGCCAGATCGATTCCTGCAACCGTGTTTGTGTGGTACGGACCAACATGCAGGTATGGAATATCTTTAATTTGAATCTGCCATGCGTCGTTTCCGAAAACAATAATATCAAGAGTATCTTTCGGATATTTTGTTGTAATAAGTTCGGATAAAGCCATAGCTACTTTTTTAGCCGGTGTAATTCTGTCCTCTCCGTAAAGCACCATCGAATGAGAAATATCGATCATCAATACCGTTGAATTGAGAGTTTTAAAATCACGTTCTTCTATTTCGAGATCTTTCTCAGTTAGCTCGAAATCGTCTATCCCGTGGTTTATCTGTGCATTCTTTATCGAGTTGGTCATATCAATTTGATCTAAAGTATCGCCGAAATTATATTCCCGCCTTTCGGAAGTTAGTTCGTCACCATAACCTGTAAAAGGAGTTGAATGATTGCCGCGCACAGATTTTCTCAGCTTGGAAAAGATTTCTTCGAGCGATTGTCTTCGTATGCCCTGCTCACTTTTTGCCGTAAGCCGGTAAACAGAATTGCTTCCATTCTCTTTTATATAATCTCTTTTTTTAAGATCATCAATAAAATCTCCCATACTGTACTCATCGTTTGTAAAATTATACTTCCTATCTAATTGATTCATCCAGTTAAGAGCTTCCGAAACATCACCAGAGGTGATTAGGATTAGCTGCATAAATATATTAAACAGTTTATCAAATCCTGCACTCGAAGAATTGTCGGGGACATATTTTGTAAATCGATGACCTAACATTTCACTATTATTAATAAAAGGAAAATTATTCTAAAGATATCTCTCACCTATGAAAATAACTTTTAATTGCAGATAACACAAGAGAATATTTTATGAATGAAACCGGGCAGTGATGACGGGTAAATTGGAATAACCTGTGAAGCAGAAACAGGAGGGGGACGCCGGGCATCCCCCGAAGTAATTATTTATTCGTATTAATACGCGTTTCTAAAATGTTATCGATTAAATGATATTCCTTGGCTTCTTCGGCAGAAAGGAAATAGTCTCTGTCGCAATCCTTTGCAATCTGTTCCAGCGATTTACCGGTGTGCTTTGATAATATTGCATATAACGTATCTCTCGTCTTCAACATTTCCTTAGCGTGAATTTCTATATCCGATGTTTGTCCCTGCAATCCCCCTACCCATGGTTGATGGATCATAATTTTTGCATGCGGTAGTGTAGATCTTTTACCTTCGGCACCGCCGGCGAGAAGGATTGCACCCATACTTGCAGCCATACCTACGCAAATCGTTGCAACATCGGGTTTTATATATCTCATCGTATCGTAAATTGCAAGCCCTGCCGTAACGCTGCCACCAGGCGAATTGATGTAAACATTAATATCTTTTGCGGAATCTTCCGCTTCAAGAAAAATTAATTGTGCGATAGTAAGACTGGCTACATGGTCGTCAATCGGCATACCTATAAAAATTATTCTTTCTCTCAGCAGGCGCGAATAAATATCCATACCCCGTTCACCGCGACCTGTCTGTTCAATTACATAGGGTACCAATTGATTGTAGATTTCAATTTGGTTTTTCATTTTTCTTCCTTTGATTCAGTTTTTGCAAATTTTTCCGGATCGACTTTCTTAATATTGTTTTTCTCTGTTAAAAAGTCGAATAATTTTTTATCGAGTAGTTTTTCGTTTTGTCCTGAATTTTTATAATAATTAATTAGCTTATCAACAGATATGCCTGTTTTCTCAGATTCTTTTTCAGCCATTTCCTTCAGTTCATCATCAGTCACTGAAAGGTTCTCTTTTTTAAGTATCTCCGATTTTAATAAAAACCACTTAACATCATTCTCGGCAGTTTTTGAATTTCTTTTTCTTAGCTCATCTCTATTTATATTTTTCAAACCCTGGCTATCAAGGTATTTCTCTTCATTCTCTACCAACTGGTCTAAAATGTTGTTCACCAATGTAGCAGGTGGGGTAAAATTATTATTCTCAATAATTTTCTCAATCAATTTGTCCTTGATAATCTCTTTCGCACGATGATCGAAATAATGTTGTAAATCTTTTCTGATCTCTTCTCTTAATTCTTCTTCAGTGGAAGCTTTGTCTTTGGATGCTTTTTTAATCAGTTCTTCATTCAGCTCCGGGTTGTTAATTTTCTTTATACTTTTTAGAACAATTTTATAGTTGTAGTGTTTTTTTACTTTTTCTTCTTTACCCTCATCGTTAGTAACGGTTTGTTCATCATCAAAACTAAAAGCAAAAGATTCTCCCGTTTTCTTTCCTTTTGAGTTTTTAATAATTTCCTTGTTAACACCTTCATTAGTTAGATCGATTTCAAGCATTTCACCCTTTTCGTTTTCGGGTTCACCATCTTCATTCAGTTTAAACATCTCAACATTAAGTATATAATTATTATCGTCGCCAACAACTTCTGCTTCTTCAAATGTCCTGTTTGAAAGAATAATATATTCAATCTCTTTTTCAACTTCTTCATTTTTAATTTTAAAATCAGGCACTTCTATTTCGATACCGGTATAATTTTTTACATCTATCTGCGGCATTACTTCATATTTTACTTTGAAGTGAAGGTCTTCACCCGGTTTAAATTTTAAATCGGTCATAACCGGATGACCTATAGGATTTAATTCTTTATCCTCGGCGATCTTCCAGAAATGCGTGTTGGCAATCTTTTCCGATGCATCATATTCAAGCGCATCGCCGTACCGCTTTTTAATTAAATGCATGGGAACCTTACCCTTGCGAAAGCCGGGTAGCTGGATTTCCCTGGTTTGCTTTTTTACTTCTGTTTCGATTTCCTTTTGTATTTCGTCATATTTTAAAGTAACCTCTATCTCTTTTTCAGATGCAGAAATTTCTTTTACATTTAAATCCACGTAAACCTCATCTTAACTTATTAATTGATAACATATTTAGATATGAAATTTTGTGCGAGAACGGGGACTCGAACCCCGACACCTTAAAGGTACTAGATCCTAAATCTAGCGCGTCTACCAAATTCCGCCATTCTCGCTTATTTTATTATTCGAACTCTTTATTTTTTACGATAAATATTTAAATAATTAAAAATAAAGAACAAATATACTGCCTGCTTTGGAGTATATCAATTCACTCAGCTCTATCATATCCGGGGTTGATACAAAGTTCAATTTCTCTCTAAATATGATGAATTTTACCACATTTTCATTTATATTGTTCTATCAATTTGATAATTATTTAGATTTGTTTTATAGCAATAAATTGGGTCGATGACATATAATTATAGGTCGCTATCGGAAGCCGGATTAGCAAAAGATAGAAATGAAGACTCACTCTCAATTCAGGAAATGGAGGGAGGAATCCTCTGCATCATTTGCGATGGATTAGGGGGTGAGATTTCTGCTGCAAAAGCTTCCGAAGTGTGTGTAAATACAATTGAATCATATTTTATCAGCCATGCGAAACAGAACTATCTAGATAGGGTAAAATATGGTATCCTGGAATCCAATAAAAAATTATTTGAATTTGCTCCGGGAGAGGATGGGCTTAAGAGAATGGCAACCACCGCGGAAGTTCTGTTTTTAAAAAATCATTCATTGTTTTGGGGGCACATAGGCGATTCACGTATATATGATTTAAAGAACGGGAAACTCAGCCAGATTACGAAGGATCATTCATTAGTTCAGCAAATGCTCGATAAAGGTTTTCTCTCTATGAAGGATGCATCCCAGCATCCGAATAAAAATATAATTACAAAAGCATTGGGTGAAAAACCCAAAATAGATTTCGATTTGAGTAAAGTAATTCTTAATTCAAAAGATAAACATCGATTTTTAATCTGCTCGGATGGTGTTACCGAAGTGCTTAATGATAATGAATTGGAAGAAATCGTTTCCCAGCGTGATATGGACAAGTGTGTTAACATTCTATCCGATGAAATAAGAAAGCGCGGCGCCCCGGATGATTTTTCTTTTATAATATTAGATCATAATTATTAATCCCGAAGGTCACTTCCCCGAGCCTCGTTTTTTTTTGCCCAATTCTTATAACTACTTATTAAAGCGGCAATTATATATATTTTATTTTTTATGGCAAAAAAAACAAAACGCTCTTTTGGTTTTCGGATTTTACCATATTCATCTCTCTTTTTAAGAGAGATTAGAGTGAGTTCATAAAAATATTAAAATCTGAGAACCATTTCGAAAATAAATTAAATACATCCTTTATAATTGCCGGGGGAATAATTGATTTTACAATCTACTATTTATAATTTGAACTACTAAGAATTCTATATTCCATTCAAAATTATTTTATTGAAAGCTTGTGGATAAATTTATTATTAATGGCGGGAAGAGAATAAGCGGCAGCGTAGAAGTAAGCGGTGCTAAAAATGCTTCGCTTGCTTTAATGCCTGCAACACTTTTAGCTCCGGGAAAGTCGTCGCTTATAAATACGCCCCGGTTAAATGATGTTTACACGATGATTAAATTACTTACCCATCTCGGTGCCGAGATAGAATTTAATGATCATACTCTTAAGATAGATACTTCAAATATTACCGATTTAACTGCACCGTACGAGCATGTTAAAAAGATGAGAGCATCGGTTTATGTTTTAGGACCCTTACTTGCCCGGTACGGCAGAGCCAAAGTTTCGCTTCCCGGCGGTTGTGCCTGGGGACCCCGACCCATCAACCTTCATCTCGAAGCGCTGGAAAAAATGGGTGCCGAGATTAACCTAATAGACGGCTACATTGAAGCCAAAGCCGAAAAATTGAAAGGTGCAGAAATTTATTTTGATGTTTCCTCCGTTGGCGCAACCGGAAATATTCTTATGGCGTCAGTTCTTGCTGAAGGTACAACCATAATAAATAATGCGTCTATCGAACCGGAGATTACTAATCTTGCTGAATTCCTAATAAATATGGGTGCGAAGATAGAAGGTATCAGGACAAAAACTCTCGTAATTGAAGGTGTCGATGCATTATCTCCGTCGGATACAGGAACGATTCCGGATAGAATTGAAGCGGGAACACTTTTAATTGCCGCTGCTGTTACAAAGGGTAATATCGTCTTGGAAAATATTGATTCCGGTCTTCTCCGTGCGGTTGTTCTTAAGCTGGAATCTGCAGGATGTAAAGTAAATGTTCTTGGTAATCAGATTATGCTGGATGCATCGGATATGAACCTGACTCCTACGGATGTATCGACTTCAATCTTTCCGGGTTTTCCAACCGATATGCAGGCGCAGTGGACTGCACTTATGACCCTCGCTAACGGTACTTCTTCGATTAAAGATACTATATATTATGATCGTTTTAAACACGTGCCGGAATTAGTTAGATTGGGTGCCGATATAAATGTGGTTGAAAATACTGCTGTTGTTAAAGGAGTGAAGTGTTTAAAAGGCGCTAAAGTAATGTCGACCGATTTGAGGGCAAGCGCATCTTTGGTGCTTGCAGGATTAGCTGCAGAGGGAACAACCGAAGTTTTACGCGTTTACCATCTCGACCGCGGCTATCAGCGAATTGAAGAAAAGTTACAATTACTCGGTGCCGAAATTAAAAGAGTTTCCGGTAAAGAATATTAAAAATTACTCTATGAAAAAATTCATTAACTGGCGTAATCATCTTAATATTTACCTGCTGACAATATTAATTATTAATATTTTATTATTGGGTTTTCCGTTAACAAGTGTTTTCGGTTATGAGTTCGCTGTTATAAACTCGATGATCCTGGTTTTGCTGTCCGGTTTTTATACTGTTTATTATTTTAAGAGGGACCCCGGGAAATCAGATAAAGAGTTCCTTCGGGAATTATTAAAGTCACTCAGTTTTTTCTTAATCGTTCCTTTCCTTGTCTCTATTATAAATTCAATTATTACCGGTTTTTGCTCATTCTGTGATGGAATTCAGTTTTACATTGTTATTACGGCTCCTTCAATAATTATCGGCGCTGCATTGGGTATGGTTTCAATCTTAATGCTAAAGCAATTCCGTGCCGGGTTAATAATACTTTTGTATATAATGATCTTAAGCATTATCGGTTTCGAACTGTATTTCAATCCGCAGGTATATTTTTACAATCCGATACTGGGTTATTTCCCCGGTACAATTTACGATGAAGCTATCGCCGTTGATCTGAAATTAGTAATGTACAGACTGGCTAATCTGCTCTTTTTCGGGGGAATACTTCTGCTTGCAGTTAAGATGATTTACAATAGTATAAAGCATTCCAAAATAATTTTAATTTTACTTTCGCTCGTTGTTTCTTTAGTATTTTATTTTCTGTCTCCCGGATTCGGTTATTCAACTACTTTTAATAGTTTATCAGACAATTTAGAGAAGGAATTAGTCTCAGAACATTTTATTATTCATTATGATAATAAAATTTCAACCGGTAAAATTAAAATCCTCGCATTAAAACAGGAATACTATTTTGAAGTACTTCGGAAGTATTTTAACTCCGCTCCGTCGGAAAAAATCAATTCTTTTATTTTTAATGATGATGATCAGAAGAAAAAATTATTCGGCTCAAAAAATGCGGATGTGGCAAAGCCCTGGCTAAACCAGATATATGTATCGATCGAAAACCTGGAGCATACATTAAAGCACGAAATTGCTCATTGCTTTACGGCTAACTTCGGAGCAGGAATATTTAAATTGGCTGCGGGTTTTAATCCTATGCTAATAGAAGGCATTGCTTCCGCTGCGGATGGATTTTACCAAGAGAATAGCATTCATTATATGGCAGGATTAGCGTATAATAACAATTATCAGGTGAATTTAGAGAATTTGTTAACAAAGTTTGGTTTTTATAATCAACCGTCGTCTTTATCTTACATTTATGCCGGCTCCTTTGTAAATTTTTTAGTGGATGAAAAAGGGATAGATACTTTTAAGACATTCTATAGAACGGGTGATTTTGAAAAGAGTTATGGGATTGAGTTAAAACCATTTTTAAAGGGTTACTACAATTTTCTTAGTTTTTCAA
>BDSV01000016.1 GCA_002898075.1 bacterium BMS3Abin03 | reverse complement strand
TATTAATTGTGGCTATGCCCGGTGAGGAGTTTTTATAGCTCTTTCGTTTTAATTTAATATCCATAATTCAGCTTGTTTTTGTATTCTTGTTTTCTTTGCCTTGCCAACAACGGTTTAGCTATGCGTAGTGTGATCGTTTATGGAGTATTATCACATAGTTTTTGTTAGCAAACGTTTTTAAAAGTGCCATCCTATTTTTAATGAAATTTCCGGGGTGAAAACCGCGGTCTTAAAAGTATCAGTTCCTACTTGAACTTCCCGGTCCCCGCCAATACGAAGATGTCCGGCAATCCAGGGATTTACATATAGGTTATCCCAAAATTTCCAGACATATCCGCCGCCAAGGGTAAATATCCATTCTATACATGTTGCTGCTTCAGATAGCTTATTTTCAATTTCGCCATCCCAATATTCAATTCCAGGTGCTATCCAAAATCCTTTGAAATCAGGTCTAAAAAAGTAGTCGGCTACAAAAGCATAAACTCTTAAAGTATTTCGGTTAAAGTTTTCCTGAAGCAAGAAACTTGGAAGATTCGCCTTCGCAATAATAGGTCTCAAACGTAGTTTTTGTTTTTTAAGTCCTAACCAGACGGAGCCATAATAGCCGCCGGTCAAATATGGTAGAGCATCGATTTCAAATCCAACCGTAAAATTTGAATTGTGTTTGGATACAGTTGTATCTGATTGACTGAAAACGATATTTGAAAAAATCAATATGCTGATAATTATCAGAGAATATTTCATAGAATTTTCTTTCATCTTCATTTTCGATTCTCATCAGCTTTAAATAATGCAACCAGCTTAATTAAAAATCAGGTGTTTTAGATTTTCGAGATGATGTCTCGGAATTTTTATTGTTCAATTCCGCAGACAGTGTCTGCACTTTTAAATTTTCAGATTTAACAGACAGTGTCTGTTGTTTTCCATAAACTAAGTAAAAGTTCTTCATTTGCTGAAGATTTGTTATGGAAAAACCTTTATGCCCGGTCCTCGATTTTCATCAGGATTGGTTATAGCTTTTGTTACCGCCTGGCATTATTTCATTGCCAGGTAATCACTTGCTGTCATTACTGGAATTTTTGACAGCTTAAAATCCTTTAAACTCCGGGTTATAATAATTTCTAATTTATTTTCTATAGCTGTATAATATTGGATAGCATCTTCGAAATCTTTAAAATCAGAATTTAATGACAAATCAATAATTTTATCATCCATGGGTAGTATTTTTACAAGGAGTTTAAATATTCTCAATATTTCTTTTGTTTTCGCTGTATCTAATTCTTTCGAAAGCAGATAAAATGTATTTGCAAAAGTCAATGAAGATATGGCAAGTTTAATTTTTTTATTTTCTGATAAAGTAAACAACCTGCTTGCAGATTTATAGAATTCTTTACGCTTTGATAAAAGGTCAATAACGATATTTGTGTCAACTAATATTTTATCCATTATCCGTATTTTTCGGATAAGTAATTTGTGTAATCCTTTTTGTAATCTGTTTTCGGTGGATTAATTACTCCGATCAAGCTCTTCACTAATGGTGAAATTTCAACATCCTTGTTTCGTTTATTAGTCAAAGCTTGTAAATAATTTTCAATCATTTTAGAAAGACTAATATTTTTTTTCTTTGCATATTCTTTTGCATTATTAATAATAGATTTGTCCAGCTTTAATGTCAATTTAGTATTCATAATTCCTTTAACCTTTATTTATACGTACAATGATATAAATAATATACGGCTTTGTCAAGTCTTTTTTTGCGTGGCGGAAACGTTTTGGTTATGCCCGGTAAGGGGTTTCGTAGCACTTTAATTTCAATTCCATTTTACTTCCAACTTCTACAAATTCGATTCTTTCATCATTGATAGATCTTATATTTTCAATAGGTTCTTTGTAATGTTCAAATTACCAATTGATAAAATAAAAGTCGCCCATCCTATACGGTAAAATATTATTCCCATCGCAGTAAATTAATTTTGAAACAGTTTGATCAGTGTCTTACTCGATATAGATTCAAATTCAGCTTCCACCTTTTTCTGCAATTTATTATTTCTTGCTGCCGTGCAGTCAGAGATTAATATGCAATTGAAACCTTTGTTAATTAAACTATTCATTGTCTCCTTTACGCAATAGTCAGTCGTAAAACCACATACGTAAATATTCTCGATTCCATTTTCTTTTAAAAGTTGCTCCAAATTGCTGAACTCACATGCATCATAGCCGCATCTACCTTGGACTACAATATCTGTCTTTTCATATATTCCCTCTGTAAATTCGGCTTTCCAGGTACCCCTGACAAAACATTTCAGCAATCTCGCCGGCAAAGGTGTTCTCTTATATCTTTCTCTATCTTCTTTATCTAAAATTAAAGGTGCCTGAATAATTTTCACGCCTTTTTTTCTTGCGGCTGAAATTAATTCTTTCGTGTTACCGAGGACATTTCTTGACAAATATTCTTTTTTTATTAATCTGTAAAAAAATCCTTTCTCAGTCCATGTTTTTTGAAATTCAATCAGCAATACTGCCGGGTTTTCTTTTATTAAGTCTTGAGAAGATACTGTTGATGTTAATGCTGTCATAATAACTAATCCTTTTAAAATATTATTACCAAAATATTTAGTTCAAGACAAAATTATAAGTGGCAGTTTATAAATTCATTTACATATGTTGATGGCGATTAATTTTTATACAACTTTTTCCTTAACCTGCTAAGTTGGGTCGGAGTAATACCGAGATAACTTGCAATATGATAATGTGGAATTTTATTTTCCAAACCCGGGTATTTTTCTCTGAACATCAGGTAATTACTCATGGCTTCTTCAGATAAAAGTCTGATTTCCCGTTCTTGTTTTTGTTCCAAATATTCAAAAGTTAATTTTTGTATAAATGTATTAATCTGTTTGTATTTATTTGCAATTTTCATCAGCTCTGCATACGGGATACATAAAATTAAAACTTTTGATAACGCTTGAATGTTTGTGATACTTTTCTTTTCGGGTGAAATGCTCGATGCTACAAAATCATTTTCTTGTAAAAAAAGCTTATTCCATTCTTCTCCTTTATCATTCAGGTAAAATATTCTCAAAATCCCGTTACATATAAATCCTAAATCTTTAGTTAATTGACCTTCCTTTGAATAGTATTCATTTTTATCAAGCTCTTTAATGTATATAAGATGTTCTATTTCAGACCAGCATTCATTTCCCAGATGATGAATACTTTCTACTGAAGTTTTTAACTGGATTTTATGTTTATCTGTCGGTTGCATTATTCTGCTTGCTCAGTTGTATGTTTGATTATATGTTTTATAGTTTTGAAACAATTATTGTTAGAGAATAGAAGATTCGTTGGATTAAGTACAATTGAATTAACTCTGATTTTTCCCATAAACCTTTAGGTGTACCCCATTCATTGGACAAATTTCTTAGTAATTTAAGGTGGATTAATTTACAAATATTATATAATATCTCATATTAGTTTTTATATTTCTACCAACGTTCTGGTAAGTCCGAAGTTGCGAAGCAATTTGGGTTGGAGAGTAGCGGAGTATTCCTTGCATTGTTAGTAGTTGTTTACTCGGTGACATAATTTGTCATATTTATTCTTGTGCACCCCTTCTTGAAATTTAGAATTAAAACATTAACACATGATTACCAATTGTTATGATTTTCAAGTAGTATTGGCTTACTGGTATCTAAATACTTATTGCTGTTTATGCTTCTGCCCTTAAACAATATCTCCCTTACAATAATAAGCATTTGATTGGTCAGTAAACGATACTCCTCAAGTATTGGAAGTGAAGCAGTATGCTTACAATGCCCATCTTTGCGTTCAATATCAAACTTTAGTATGCTCTTGGTATTTCTTAAAAGTTTTTCAACAGATATTTTTATCTCTCCAGTATTTGTTTTAATAGTAATTGAATTACTTCGACCCACTTTTTTTGTTTTGCATTTTTTAAAAGACATCATTTTGTCGCATTGAAAATGAATACAACTCTTTCCTTCAATTTCAGGTATTACCAAGTAACTACCTTTCTGATTTATGCTATTGCCGACAATATGCAAATCGGTTGATGTAGATAAATGACATTGTAGGTTGTAAATATTGCAAGTGTTTGTGTTTAGTATCCAATAGTCGGTATCTCTATAAAGCACAACGATTCCTCGTATTTTTATTAAGCGATGCATATGTTTTGATACTGTTGAGACATGAATTTTTGGGTCTGAAGATAAGTTCTCCACCGCTTGGACAAATCCTGAATTTAATTTGAAAGATGTGGGATCTGCGTAACGGTGCAGGTATTGATACAGAACTGTTAATCCATTTTCACCTTTTAGCCTATCAAGTGCTTGCGAAGTTGCACAATCAAAGATTCGACGCTTAGTTGCAGAAAACCAATAATTCACAAAAGGTTTTTGGTTATCATGATAAGGCATTGATGGATTGCGTTTTAAAGTATTAGTATCTCGTGTTCTAAATAAGCGAATCCAATTGACTTTTTCTTTGCAGATGTCGCCCCAGAAGTATTCGCTGTTTTCCATTTCACCAAAGCACTTATGTTTGCTTTGATATTTAATAAGGAAATTAAATGGGAAAAGCCTTGTGACTTTATTTTCCCAATAAATGTTTTCGGCATTTTTGGCGTGGCAAATAAAGGTGTCAGAACTGCCAAAATGTTCTTTTAAAATATCGAATGCCTTAATCATTGATTCCCGCTTATTGTTTCCTGCGGATGCACTATGGAGGCAAATCTCAAAACCTTTATTTGAAAGCATCTTACAGTATGTAAAATATTCAGGATTTTGTAATGTTATCCCCCTTAATGTTGATTCAGGAGTTGCCGGTATCCCGCAAGGTTCACTCGGTTTAAAAGGCCATACGGTTTTTGTTGTTACAAAATTCCTATCAAGGAGAAAATCGTAAACAGCCTTTGTTTGTTCAAGCGTAGCTGTATCCGTATCATCAGTGATACAAAAACCAGCATCATAAGGGTATTCTGTCCATAGTAATTTGGCTGTAATCAAGTTTTCCTTGCTTTTATAATTATAATACCACCTAGTTTACATATAAGGGGAATTCTTTCGAATGTAAAATCAATGAATTTGAAGAGTGGCAGAAAAATTGACGGTAGCCTCTTAGTTGTAAATAAAAAAGTTTTCATTTTCTCTACCTTGAAACCACATTTAGAAAAGATCTCAGCTAATTGTTTCTCTGAATAAAGGTTGTCGTGTTTATGCTTTCTGATTCCCGATATTGCTTTTATGAATAAATGCCATGGAGAAAAGCGATTAGGAAAATCAATGACTGCTATTCCATTGGAACGTAGTTTTAAATGTATTGCTCTTAGAGCTTTTTCTTGATTAGGACAGAAACGAATTGTCGAGAAAGAGAAAATAATATCAAAGCTACTATCCGGAACATTTTTAAGCTCTTCGGCATCGTCCACCAGAAAATTGACATTGGTAAATCCATATCGGGCAAGCCTTTTAGATGCAATTTCAACACTCGTACGTGAAATATCAAGAGCTGTTAAAGTGTCGAAGTTCCTGGCTAATAATGGAGTCATATGTCCAAAACTGCATCCAATTTCGAGTACGCTTGAAGATCTGGTTGTATTTTTATCCAGCAAGCTCAATGCTTCGGAAACTTTTCTTTCAACGAAATAATGAGATGCTTTGTTTTCAGGAACCCTCACCGTATTTCCCAAAGCAAACCATTCTTCACAATTCTTCTCTTTAGCTTCCTTTTCGTATTTATTAATTATCTCTTGTTTCTTAGTAATCTTTTGCATATTTATCTTCCTGATCTGTTTTCCTATCAGTGATTTCTAAGAGCGCTCTTTATTATGTCACCGAGCAAATTGACACTACCTAACGTTAAGCTATAAAAACCGGCGGGCATTTTTTGTGTTTCTGCTTATTATTTATAATTTCTTTAATATCTGCATTTTCCGCCCGCTTGGATTAGTAACCCTCCACCCGCATTTATAAATTTATTTTCATTTTAATTCACTTATTATTTCCTTTTTATGTGCATTTATTTCATTATTACACAATAAAAGTTTCCTTCTTTTGGAATGAGCAGTTCTTTATTTTCTTCTAAAATATTTGTTACATCGGTATATATGAAATGATACTACCAGATAAAAAATTCTTCAAAAGTAATTTCATCAGCATAATATGTTTTTTTATATATATCCTTTAACTGTCCGGCTTAAAAATAGTTAATTCTTCTAAGTCATTTAAATAGCAACAGTTACTGTGAGAATCATAGAAATCGATTTGAAATTATCTTTGCTAATAATGTTAGAATTTTTCATTTAATCGATTCTTTTTAACAGAATATTTTCTTAACCGGACAGTAGTGATATCCTTTATATAGTAAGTATTTTCAATTAATATTTTTATCAGATCAGGTGTGTAATCACCAACCATCCGTTCAAAAATGCTGTAATCATATTTTGTTATTCTCGGTGCGTTTTTAATCGATGAATCTAAGAGCGATTGATCTTTTTGTATTTTAAAATTAGTGATATTTCTGTTATTTCCATAAATAATTAAAACCATACTATCGTTAAGGGAACGATACTGATTTCCGTAAATGCCGAAGTTTCCTTTAGGATATTTTATATTTTCCATTATACTATAGTAATAATGCTTTCCGTGTCTCTCGGGACGCTCATTTTTTTTCAAATATTCTTCTTCCACTTGATTTATCTGCCAATTATAGAGTAATACATCACTCAATATAAAAAAGACCAAGTATTAAAATTATATTTTAGGGATAAATCAGTTTCAAGAAATTTCTCTTTAATATTTGGAATTTCCTTTTCAATGGATTCTTATATTTATTTTCTCATGTAATGCAACAAGATACAGATCAATACTATCTTTACCAGGATAAAAATCAGGAAAATTATCGTCCCTGGAAATTAACTTCCACTCATGACGGGTATTAAAGATTCTATCTAATTTATGTGATGCTTTTTGCTTATAATTACAAGAATTAGCAATCAATATTACTAACAAGAACTAAAATATATTTCTTATTATTTTTTTATTTAAATGTTATATATATGCGATTATCTTCCATTACAATATTAAATTCATCCGCCACAAGTTCAAACTCTTTAATGGATAATTTAGTTGTAACACCCGGTGTAAAATCGTAAGGTGATGTGATGTATTTACAGAAAAATATACCGTTTCTTCTTTTGTGTTTACCGGAATTGGGAACAGCATTTTTGAAATTAATTCAGGTACTTTCAGGAAAACCCTATTTCAATTCCGCATACAAATGTGGATAAGCTTTTTTAAATGAAGCAATCATTAACTCAAAAGGCAAGTCTGCAAAAGAACCATGGTCAACTACGTAATCCATATATTTGTCACCCGATTCTGTAAATGCCTGGAAGAGAGAATCGTTTTCTCCGTCAAAGTCCAACGGTTTAACGTTAAACATTTTGCAGAGTTCTTTGTTAAATGCCGGTGTTGCTTTAACCCATTTAAGGTTTATAAGTAATTCAGTATAACCATGAAAAACAAAAAGGTCGGTTTTCAATTTTTCAAGTACCTTCTTAGTTGCAAGATGATTTTTAACATCTGCAAAACCCAACCTGCTTGGCACACCGATTGCTCGAGCAGCAGCGGCTAACAAAACCGCTTTGGGAACACAAAAAGAACCTTTCGCACCGATCACATTACTTGCAATAAACAATTCTTTATTTAAACCGATACTATCAAAACGATAAGGAATACCATCACGTATCTCATAAAATAAACTTATTATCGCTTTCTCTTTTTCGGTCTCCGTACCTATCACATCGTTAACAAAAGATATTACTTTTTTATCATTTGAATTAATGAATTCGGTAGGCACTAAATATTTGAGCATCGATTTTTTTTCGAACATCTTTCGTTATCTGCTAAGTGTATAAAGTTATTAAAATTCCATATCTATCTATTGTATACTAAACTCTTATTTTTAGTTATAAAGAATGAAACAGAAGATAGATATTTCGTATTAAAAGGGTGTTCAGAAAATTACACTTCCTTTTCATATCTTTCTTCAGGATAAATACTTTTCTTTAAGTTCATTTAAAGTATCAAGTAATCGTGTATAAGTTTCATTTCCTATTTTCTCACTTTGAACGATATTGAATTCGCCGAGCAACTCATTTTGTTTATCTTCGGAAAGATGCATATCCGCCATCGGATAAAGAATGTTGTCTTCCTTATAAATATGGTTGGATAAAAGCGATGCATAATTTCTTGCGTTCTCAATTATCTTTGTTGCCGCTTCTTTGTTACCACTGCTGTATTCCTGAATAGCTTCGCCCATTCCTTTCACAAAGTTTCTGCCCATATCGTGTTCCATTAACATCATTCCCACCGGTCCGCCTTCCTTTGGTATTCCTGCATCGACCATTGCAACAAAGAGAAGGTCTTCTTCTTTTCCGTGATGAGCTTTATCTGCAAAAACCTTAATGAACTCGACTATGTTATTTAAATCGTCTGTACTTACCTGTTCGCCGCTTTCAAGTTTTTTGCAAACGGCTTCCATTACCTGCAGCATTTCTTCGATTGATCTGTGTTCCTGTTTTAGTAATTCGGTTGGTGTCATTAGTTTTTATCCTTTCTTATTTCTCTTTTTTTAATCGGTAATTTATAATAACGTGTTCCATCGTACTGGTAGAAAGCATTTGCAACAGCGGCGGCTGTTGGTACAAGCCCGATTTCGCCAACGCCTTTAACTCCGTAAGGTCCGTGCGGGTCTGGAACTTCAATTCCTATTACTTCCATTTCGGGTGTTTCTTTAGCTCGTAATATTCCCATTTTTCTTAAGCGTGTACTTTTGGGAACGCCGTTTGCTAGTTCGAGTTCTTCCGTTAGAGCGTAACCCAAACCCATGTGAATCGACCCTTCAATCTGTCCTTCGAACAAGCTTGGATTGATAATTTTTCCTGCGTCGTGTGCGGCGTAAACTTTTTCTATTTCGCCGTCTTCGTTTAATACAACCACCTGCGTTGCATAGCTGTAAGAGTAATGGGTGATTATCTCGTCAACATCTGCGCCGGGTTTTGTTGTCCAGTCGCAAACCCATTTGCCTTCGTAAACATTTCCGGTTAACTCATCAAGCGATTTTGTTTTAAGATCTTCTTTTAAATTTTTTGCTGCATTCGCAATCGAGTTGCCGATGATGGATGTAGCTCTCGAAGCAGTTGTCATTCCGGCGGGTGCATCTTTCGAAGTATCGACTCTGACCTCGACAATGTTTGGAGCAATTCCTGTTTCCTCACACAAAAACTGAACAGCCATTGTGCTTACGCCTTGTCCCATTTCTGTCCAGCCGTGATGAACAATTACTTTTTCGGGAGAAACAATTTCAATTTTTACTTTGCCTTCATCGGGCATTCCATTTCCTATCCCGGTGTTTTTTATTCCGCAGGCAATTCCGGCATACTTTGCATTTTTAAAAACATCTTTTAATGCAAGAAGAGTTTGGCGCACCCCGCTTCCTTTGTGAATAACCTGTCCGGTAGCAGTTACACCGCCTTCAACGAGAGCATTGCTGTAACGAAACTGCCATCTGTCGAATCCGCCTTTTTCACACAGCTCATCTATGCAGCTTTCTACAGCAAACGTAACCTGGTTAACACCGAATCCCCGCATCGCTCCGCAGGGAAGGTTGTTTGTGTAAACTGCTCTGCTGATTATATCGACATTGGGTATGTGATAAGGTCCTGTAGCATGACCCGCTGCTCTTTCAAGTACCTTCATTCCG
>BDSV01000015.1 GCA_002898075.1 bacterium BMS3Abin03 | reverse complement strand
TGTTCAAATTCTCATCACAGTACAAATAATATTACTATAATAAAGATGCGACTAATATTTAATGATTGCAACTATTTATAGAATTAAAAATTGTATGTAAATAACAATATGTGTGGGAAGTTATAATAAGAATTAAATCAAATCTCAATCATCAAATACTAAACAGCAAAATAAATTATAGTTTTAATTATTGGAATTTGAATATTGTAATTTATTTGTTATTTGGATTTTGAGGATTGGAAATTTAATAAATGTCACGTAGCGCAGGATAATTATCCTGCGAGCGCCGGGAAAACGTTTTACTGTTAGTTTTGGTTTTATATTTTACTTCATTGTTGGCAGGACACTGTCCTGCCCTACGGTGCTCGAAGTAAAGTGCCAGTCACCTTAGATGAAAGCCGGCTCAGAGGTGACCGGCACTTACAAAATTTTTCGCAGTGCAGGACAGTGTCCTGCGACCCCAACTATTCTTCGGAATTAATTTCTCCCGGTAACTCAACCGGAGGGATTTTAGCATCTATAACCAATTGATTGAATTCCGGAATTTCATCATCCCTGATCAAATAAAACTTTTTTAATTCTTTATCAATCATTTTTATCAACTGATTTTTTAATTCGACAGATTGATCGGTTGGTTTATAATTCCCGATTGAGTTCATCGTGGCAAGTGAACTTAACCGGTTGTTGAGCTTTATCGGAAAATTTAACGGGTCCTGTGCACTGCGGTTTTTAGTCTGGTATAAATTATTTTCTATTAAAGAAATTTTCTTAATAATATTTTCCCCAAAAGTTTTAATAGAATCATTCTCTTCTTTGTCTTTTACTTTAGCAAGCACCTCGTTTATCGAGTTCCTGATTTTCCTTATATCTTTTATAGCTTTATGTGTTTCTGTTAATTTATTTCTTATATCAATCAGAAAATCGAACTTTGCCTGAAGGTCTTTTTGCGCAGCAGAAGAGCGGGGATCTTTTAAAATTTTAAACGAAGTTTTTAGCGTATCATCCTTCACTATTAAACTGGCGTAATAATTACCAGGCACCGCTTTTGGTCCCCGTAATCCACCGAACCAAAGAATAAGATTATCAAACTTTTCCGCATCTTCGTAACGCATATTCCAAACAAACTTATTCATTCCTTTGCCAATTTTCAATAGTACATCATCCTTCTTACCTTTTGGTTTGAATGATCTTATTAACTGACCATCCTTATCCGTGATTTCAAGCTTCACAGAATTTGAATCTGGTATTTCTTTTAAATAATAATTGATAGCAACGCCGTTGGGAGGATTAGTTCCGTTTTGTAAAGAAGCTTTCGATGAACCGCCACTTAAAATATATGCGGGTCTTGGCTGGAACAAATAATAATCGCTGTTCAAAACATTTTTATTTAGCTGATGCATAGGTGTTAAATCATCCAGTATCCAGAAAGAGCGTCCCTGCGTTGCAACAATCAGGTCGTTTTCTTTAATTGTAAGATCCGTTACCGGTACAACCGGCAAATTCTGCCGGAACGGCTGCCAATGTTCACCGTCATCAAAAGAAACATATATCCCGCTTTCAGTGCCTGCATAAAGTAACCCTTTTCGCTCAGGGTCTGCACGTATAACACGTGTAAAATGATTTTTATCAATCCCGTTAGTAATCTTTTTCCAGGTTTTCCCGTAATTAAATGTTTTGTAAAGATATGGTTTGAAGTCATCCCATTTGTACATAGTAGCTGCTACGTAAAGTCCACCCGGTTCGAAAGGATTTATTTCAATTGAGTTAATCTGAATCCATTCGGGCATAATGCTTTTTAGAGGAGTAACATTTTCCCAGTTCTTTCCGCCATCACGTGTAATATAAATCAGTCCGTCATCCGACCCTGTCCATATTACACCTTTTTCGTCAGGACTTTCTGCAACGGTAAAAATCGTAGCGTAATATTCAACACCTGTGTTATCCTTTGTGATTGGACCACCGGATGCACCGAGCTTTGTTGTATCATTCCGTGTTAAATCAGGACTTATAGCTTCCCAGCTTTGCCCCTCGTTAGTAGTTTTGAACAGCACATTTGCCGCCGCATAAAGAGTATTTGGATCGTGAGGAGAAAAAAGTATCGGGAAGTTCCACTGAAACCTGTACTTAATATCTTTTGCACCGTAACCCATCGGGTTGTCGGGCCAAACATTTATTGCTCTTCTTTCACCGGTTTTATGATTAATTCTTGTAAGATAACCACCGTAAGAACCGCCGTACACAATATCCGGGTTTTCCGGATTCGGTGCAATCCAGCCGCTCTCTCCGCCCGCCGTGGGTTCCCAATCTCTTTCGGTAATCGAATTGCCGTCTGAACGGGATAAAATTCTTACGGTAGAATTATCCTGCTGGGCGCCGTAAACTCTGTATGGAAAATGATTGTCTGTCGTAACTCTATAAAATTGTGCGGTAGGTTGATTGTAATAAGTCGTCCAGCTTTTACCGCCGTCAGATGTTTTCTGGGCACCGCCATCATCTCCGATAATCATCATATCGGAATTAACGGGCGATATCCATAAATCGTGATGATCGCCATGCGGTGTCCTGATCGGATCAAACTTTTTGCCGCCGTCTTTCGATCTCCAAAATCTTACGTTAAGAACATAAAGCTTGTCTTCATCCTTCGTATCGGCATAAATTTTAGAAAAATACCATGCTCTTTGTCTCAGCTTTCTTTCATCGTTTACTTTAACCCATTTCCCACCGCCGTTATCCGAACGAAAAACACCACCGTTCTTTGCCTCAATAATTGCCCAAACTCTATCGTGGTTTACGGGTGAAACCGTAACACCTATAATTCCTATCGTACCACGGGGTAATCCTTTATTTTGGGTTATCTCTTTCCAGGTATCTCCGCCGTCGGTTGATTTCCATAAACCCGATCCTTCACCACCGCTCGATAAACCATAGGGAGTTCGTTTTACCCTCCACATACTTGCAAACAAAATTCTCGGGTTAACCGGGTCCATCACCAAATCGGCGGCACCTATTTCATTATTGACAAATAAAATCCTCTGCCAGGTTTCGCCACCGTCTTTGCTTTTGTAAATTCCTCTTTCCTCATTAGCTCCGAATAAGTGACCGAGCACAGCAGCGTATACAATATCAGGATTACGAGGATGAATTCTTATTCTTAAAATATGGCGGGAATCTTTCAATCCAACTTGTTTCCATGTTTTTCCGGCATCAACAGATTTCCACATTCCGTAACCGTGCGAAACATTTCCTCTAACCGTTCCTTCACCACCACCTACAAAAATAACATTCGGGTCCCATTCACTCACAGCAATTGCCCCTATTGAGCCGCCGAAAAACCCGTCAGAAATATTTTTCCATGTTTCGCCGCCGTTTGTGGTCTTCCAAATCCCTCCGCCTGCCCCTCCGAAATAATATATCATCGGGTCATTGCTCAAACCGGTAACAGCAGCAGATCTGCCGCCCCTGAACGGACCAATACAACGATACTCGAAAGATTTAATGAATGAAGTATCTACATTATTTAAATATTGGGCATTGGTAAAAAAGAATGATGTAATAACAAAGAAAAGTAGGAAACCGATACAAAGGCGGAAAAATTTATTCACTTATTATCCTCAAATTTATTAGGAAAATGAACTCTTTCAAATTGAATTAAAATTAATTTACGAAATGAAATGAAGTTTACCAAAGCAAATAAGAAAAGCCCCGAAAAAATCGGGGCTTAATTGAATTTGACTTTTCCCGAAGCGACATCTGTAATTATTTTAGCAGCATCATATGTTTAGAATCTGTAAACCGTACCTTGCTATTTTTAATAGCAACAAGACGGTATATATAAATTCCACTTGCAAGGTTATCTGTCTTAAAGTTTATCTCATAATTTCCTGCCGGGAGTGATTGATTGACTAATTCTGCGACTTCTATTCCCAGTATATCATAAACTTTTATCTTCACAATTGCATCTTCCGCAATTGAATATTTTATAACTGTAGCCGGATTGAAGGGATTCGGTTAATTTTGATACAGCGCGAACATTTGAGGTAAATTAGGAAGTTCCGTATGTATTCCTACAAGATTCAATACATGTAAATTATACGATTGCG
>BDSV01000014.1 GCA_002898075.1 bacterium BMS3Abin03 | reverse complement strand
GCAGCCGGATCAATCGAAAGCTGGTCATGGATGCCCTGCGCATGGCCGTTCGCCTACGACGACCCGGCCCGGGCCTGATATTTCATTCAGACCGTGGTAGCCAGTATTGTAGTGACGACGTTCAGAAGATGCTCAAGACCCACAAGATGATCAGCAGTATGAGCAGGAAAGGTGATTGCTGGGATAATGCGGTTGCGGAAAGTTTCTTCGGCACCCTGAAAACCGAGCGTTTGTATTTAACGAACTTCAGAACTCGGGAAGAAGCGAGACTGGAAATCGTTGATTACATCGAGATGTTCTACAATTGCAACCGGCGGCATTCTTACCTCGGATATCTGAGCCCTAAAACATTTGAGGAGATGTCTATCGCTAAAATGGTTGCTTAAAAAAGTGTCCATTTTTACTTGACCACCTCAATTCCACCCGAATAAACGTCAGGTGTGGCAGTGGCATAATACGGGGATTCATCTTCAAGATATTTCTGACCTCGATGTATTTTTCTTTAGGGTTTGCGTCATGCCAACAAATAGCACCTTTATCTTGCAAAATTTCTTTTGCAAACTGTGTATCATGAAAACCCCATTATGACTGTGGTCGCCATCAACAAAGACGAGGTCAAATTCCCCATATTTGTTGATGCGCACTTTTGATCTAAGTTTATGTGAGTTACCTGCGTATTCCGGGGCAAACTGTCCACCCTAAAGCTGGTAATTCCTATCCTTTCTGGTTATGTTAACAAAACTCCCCCTTTGTTTTTTTGTTAATTCGGAGTTATAAAAATTCCCTTGATATAAGGTAAAGGTTTCCAGCTCGAAGGATAGGCGATAGATACGATGATGCTGGTGGGGAGTACATGTAGAACCAAGTCAGTCGTTGCTCCCCCCAAATACACCCCGATTCCAAATTATTAATTTTTTTGGCTGGAGCCGATGTGAGATAGTCGCCAATGCGTTGTAGTCATTAAGATGGGTCATGTTGTTAGCTATCAGGCTATAAAATTTTGCTACTCCGGTGAGGCTAGCCCTTTCGGATTCTGAAATTCCAAAATATGAATAATAATCTTGAATTCTATGTAACATTGAGCGTCCCCCCTGGATTTCATGCAAGCATCAAAAAAGGTTTGGCCGGACGACAGAAATCGGAAAATTGAAATGAAATCTGTAAACCCGGACTGAAGTCGGAGTACTACTGGATTTTGACTGGATCAATAGGATACTCCGAAATTGCGCGTGGTCTCATGGAAAATCCTAAAATCATGGAGTAGGCATGTAGAAAACCGAAAGCGAAAAATTTAAGTGTTGAAGATAAATTCTTTGATTTGATTAAATGCAGGATTCCAATCGAAAATAAAATCATTAAATAAAAGAGAAACGGTTTTAGATCAAACAACATTACAGATGTTACTGAAAAAATAAATCCTGATAAAAGTAGGATTGTAAATTGGAAGTCCCGTTTAACCCTTTGAAACAAACTTGTTTTAAAGAAATCAATGGAAATAAAGTACCTCATAATTTGACCGGAACCAAGATGAAGGTTGCTCTGCATCCTTTTAAAAAAAGTTGAAAAAGTTTCCCTAGGCAATGCGTGGTGAAAAATCATAGGCTTAGGAATTGCCAGAATCCTATATTTGCAATTTCGCAATCTTTCACTCAGTTCAGCCTCCTCTTCAGAAAATAGAAATGGGTTAAAGGAGCCAGCCGCCCTCAGATAAGATGAACGAAAAATGGTTGTGCCTTTAGTAAAATGGACAAATTTAGGCACCTCACCTATTTGAGTAAAGTCTGTTTGGATTTTATTCATTATGTTCAAATTAGAATCATGCTGGAATTCGATGCGCTTTCCCAAAACAGCAGCCAATGAGGAATCATTCTGGAAGCATTCCAATGCCATCTCAATGAAACCGTGTTGGAGGACAGAGTCTCCGTCAAGGAAAAGGACATAGTCGCCTTTAGCCTGCCTGAAACCGATATACCTTCCTGCAGCAGGGGTGTGGCGCCATTCTGGTCTCAATTGATAAATTGAAATGGGGAAATGACGTGATATTTCGATCGTTTTATCTGTGGAGCATGAATCAACAAGGATTATCTCAACACGATCCATTTCCTTAATTGCATTCAGGACTGAGGCCATCGTTTCATAAATATATGTTTCCTCATTCTTGGTAATGATGATTATGGTCAGCAACTTGGATTCTGATTTATTCATGAATTACCTATCCCCGTGAACGTGCAAAATTGGAGTAATATAAGCTTTCGTAAAACTAGTTAAAACTGTTTAATTGAATACGATTTGAGATAAACCTAAACAATACCTTATAATTAAATGCTGAAAATATGACAATTACCAAAAATGTCAATAATTCAAAATAAAGAACCCCTTTGTGGACTGTCGCCAAATATATCACAGAAAACAAAATAGCACTTACAGCGATTGGAGAGCCGATATTTCTAAATAGATTAATTTTGAACACCTTTTGGTTGACGAAAAGATATTCGAAAATGAAAAAGCAGGAGAAAGAGGATAAAGTGGCAAACGCAGCTCCGACCCCGCCGTACTTCGGGATTAGAATGAAGTTCAAAAGGATGTTTATAAAAGTGGCAATGACATTTGCAACAAGATCAAGCCTTTGATAGTTTGAGGCTATGAGAATATGGGCAAAAGCCCTCGAAAAACTCCAGGGGATAAGCCCTAATGTCAGAATCTTCAATATTGTTACTGATTGCGAATAATCCTTCCCGTAGAGAATGTTGATTGGAAAATATGCTAATAGGAAAGTTACAGAGACAACTGCAAACGTGTAGAAGGAAACCTGTCTAATAATGTTTGATGAAAGAAGTCGGAAGTCTTCCTTATTGGTTGAGTTGAGAATGGCCATCTGTGGGAAGCAGGACTTCATATAAACCTGAGGAAAAATCATGAGTGCCTCAAAGAGCTTAAAGGCAAGACTGTACATGGCCACCTCAATAAGGGTGGTTAGTTTTTTTAGCATAACAACGTCTATTCTCCATTGGAGGATGAAGATAATTGATATGGTTAAAAAGGTCAGGGAGTGTTTGAGTAAATAAAAAGCGGTGTCGAAGTTGAAATCAAAATTGATTGAATTTAAATATTTATGGTACAGGAAAAAACTCAAAAATAATGACACAAAAGATGTCATGAGAAGCGCGATAAATACAGCAGTCAGGCCATACCCGAGAAAAATCAAAGGCAATGCAAGAAGAATTTTTGCAAAGCTAGTGGAAATTTGCTCAAAGAAAATCAATTCCATTTTTTCGAAAGCCATGAAAATGGATTCGACGATACTGGTAAGTACACTGGGCAAGATGGTAAAACTGCATATTGACAACAATTTCGATATCTCTGGTGAGATATCGAAATAGGGTTTTGCCAGATTAAGCAAAATGATTGCAATAGTGGACGAGATGACCCCTATGAGCATCGCACTTGTAAAGTAGGAAGATGTCAGATCCTTGTTTTTTGAAACCTCTCTGATCACGAGGCTTTGGAGCCCCATTTGCCCCAAAACGCCAAACATGGCGGTAATAGCTATGATAAAAGCATAGGAGCCGAAGGCTTCGCCTCCAAGGATTCTCGTAATGGCGACGATGAGGAGGAGAGAAAAGACGGGGTTCAAAAGCCGGATAAGGCCAAGGAAGAGGGTATTTTTGAGAATAGTTTTATACAATTTGCATGCCCATTCTTTTTTCTAAAATAGGCTCAGGATCTTTTCTAAGTTTTATACACGCCGTGGCCAACCCGGCCATCATAAATAAGGTATGGAAATTAAGAGCGGAGTTGAAAATATCAACATTCATATGGATTAATGTAGCGAAAAACCCGGCCGATAACCCATAGCCCAAATAAATGCAGAAATCGCAGGAAGAGATACTTGACGAGCGAATTAATGCCTTAAAGATTCGGTACAGGAAATTAAGATAGAAAATTAACCCTATTATCCCGATTTCGGAAAGAATCAGGAGATATTGGTTATGAACCTCATTTAGGTAGATATCCTTTAAGTCCGGAGATGTCGTGTAATGGTGGATTACGCTCCTGAAAGTATTTATGCCCACTCCGACAAAAGGATGCTCAAGGAACATATTCAAAGATATCTTCATTAACGGGATTCTGGATAAAGCTGCGTTGTGATCACCGCCGAAAATCCTTGTAACTATATAGGGGGAAAAGGGGATAATTAAGAGAGTAAGGACAATTCCATACTTAAACACTGTAGAAAAATTCAGGAATCCTTTTCGCACTGCCATAAATAGGATAAATACTAGTGCGAGAGCGAAAGATAACCAACCTCCCCGGGAAAAGCTTAAAATAAGTGCAATTAATCCCAGGGTTAATCCAAATAGCCTCAGCTTCCGTTTTACTGGGTAAAACAGATAAAGTGCCAAAAGGATGAAAATAATTGGAACAATAAATGCCGCGAAACTGTTTGGCTTGCCCACTGTTCCAAAAGCTCTATTGAACAATACCGTATCGCCAAATTTCAACATGCCTTGGGCCCCTCGGCCGGTGCTGAAAAAATCCAGTGGATTGCCTGTTGTGAATTGAATTATTGAGAAAATCCCCTGAAAAATAATTGTGAATGAGAAGTAGTCAACGACCGATTCAATGACTTTAAAGTCGGTAAGGGATCTTATGAAAACATAGTAATACAAAAAATAACTCTTCAGCAGCATTACGATAGCCAAAAAGGAAATCTTGGTCCATGATGAATTTATCAACGATGGAATGCAGGCAATAACGAAGAAAAAAAACGAATTTGATATTTCGTTTCTTTTGGAACCCTTTAAATCTCCGGACAAAAGAAGGTAGAGAAAAAGCGAAAAAAAAGAGACATCAGACAATGATAGCGAAATTGAGTTCGTCCAACCCATGCTATGGGAATTAATCGTAAAAAAATCATATGTCGTTCTAAAAGGTATAGTGAAAATGCCAGTAAGTAACAAAAACCCCTTTGGGTTTTTAAGGCCATAAAAGACAAAAAGAAATAAGTAAAAGGGTAGAATGAAAAATATTACTTTCATCTTCAGGCCGAATCCTGGTCAACAATTTCGTAGTATTTATAAATCTCAAGAATTTTGTCTATGGATCTGCTTTGGTCAAAATGTTCTTCTACCGTTTTTCTCCCGTTTTCCGAATACCCTTGTCTTAATCCATGGTCATTCGCCAGCCGCATGATTCGTGATGCAAGGCAGGAAATATCCCCAGGCGGCGTTAGAAAACCGTTACTGCCATCCTTTATGAGTTCCGGGATGCCTGCAAGTTCAGTTGCAATTACCGGGACGCCCATCGCCATGCTCTCCAACAGTACATTAGGTAGATTTTCCCTAATGCTGGACAACACGAAAATATCTGATTCAAGGAAATGGCCAAAGATGTTTTCCTGGAAAACCTTGCCTAACAATCGGACCTCCCTTTTAAGATCAAGTTCCAATATTAAACCATTCAAAGAATTAAATAATGGTCCATCCCCAATAATGTCGCATTGGAAATTTAAACCGTTGTCTTTAAGTAGCCTGCATGCTTTAATAAGATTTGCGTGGGCCTTTTCAGGTGAAAGTCTTCCAATGTTGAGAATTCTCAATATTCCACAGGATGAACCGGGAGTTAATTCCGAAGGTGAAAAGCGTTTTAAATCAATTCCGTGATACACTGTTCTGATTTTATTTGAATAACCTTCCCCCACTAAATTCAAAATATAGTTACGGCCAAAAATTGTGCATGTTATGACGAATTTGGCACTGTGAACCTTCTCCTTGACGAATAGCCTGTCTGTCCATATATCCGATGCATGCCCAGTAAAACTGTAGTTGATTCCGAGGAAACGGGCGGCTACCAATGCGAGTGTTGCAGGGTGGGAAGCATAGTGGGCATGTATGTGAGAAATGTTCCCCTCACGCTGCATCAATTTTGCAAGATAGACAGCTTCACAAAAATGAAAAATGGTCCTTCGCCTATCTTTTAATGGATTATCATATTTTCTGGTCAATAAAAAAAATACGGTATTTAGATATTGAAAGGGTCGGAACAAAAGAAAATATAAATGTGCCTTGAAAAATAAAAATAAATTAACGGGTAGAAGATAGGTCGTCGTGTCCAGAAAATGACGGCTCTCATTTGAGATGGAATTAATGTCCGGCCGTCTAATAGAATAGGTTATGATTTTAACTCCCCGCCTTTTAAGTTCGATAATCTCCCTGTAAATAAAGGTTGCAGACAAACCAGGGAAACTATTGTTAATTATCGCAATCAATTGTTTAAACGCCTTGTGTATTAGGATTCAAATTTAGAATAAAAGGTTTTTAAATAGAATATCAGGTTGTTAATTTGTTGGAGTTTTAGGTATTTTCTGAATTCTTTAGTCTCCCTTTCCCTAATTTTAAACATAGAATAAAAGTAGCCAATCAACATATACCAACCAATCTTCCAACTCTTTCCCTCAAAGGATCTTCCAATAACTCGTAGGATAAAATACCAAAAGGAACCTCCCATAAAATAGCTTACATCGCCGTATTTTATACCGGCCCTTTTTTCTCCTTCTGCAGGATTTGTCCCGGTTGGGCGCAGGTGAATTGCCATCACATAATTTAGTTCGCCGGTATTCCAGCCAAGCATATTTGCTTTAACCGTATCCACCCCATCCCATCCTGCTCTTCTTATGAGACCACCAATTTCAAAAAAACATTCCTTTCTATAAAACTTCATTGGACCATTGACCATTCCTTTTGGTATAAGTAATTTATGAAGAACCTTACCATCAGCAGAGGATTCCTTTAAAGTAGGACCTATAATTCCAAGCTTTGAATCCATTTTGAAGGCTTTAGAGATTTCGTGAAGGGTATCTGGTTGAAATGAAAGATCACCATCAAATTTGGAAATAATATCAAAATCACAGATCCGGTCTTCAATTAGGTTATACCCCGCATAAAAAGAATCTATAACTCCTTTTCCAGGTTGGCGGAACCCTCTATTTTTAAGAGTCAAAACCTTAATGAAATTTATATAACTATAATTTTGTAGCAACATTTCAGTATCGTCAGTACTTCCATCGTTCACAATTATCCAAATATTAGGAAAATGATCCTGGTGAAGCATACACTCTATGGTTTTTTCAAGATGAGCTGCTTCATTCCTAACTGGTGTTATAATTGCAATTCTCATTGTAATATTAAAAAATAAACTTTCTGTGCCACAACTCAAATGAGAGAAGTAAGAAAATATGGCGGTAATATTCCTCTCGACCAGACCTGTGAGAATTGAGTATTTGAGAAATATAATCCTGATTAAAATAATGTCTGACAGCCGAATTTTGAGAAAGAAGCATTTCATCAACATATGAACTCATACTCGAAATAAACCATTTATTAATTGGGTTTGAAAAACCCTTCTTTTTCTGATAAGCAACATTTGAGGGAACGTATTTATTTAAAGCCTTTTTATGAAGATATTTACCAGTGAACCCTCTAAGTTTTAAATTGCTGGGCAAAGTTTCAATGAATTCAATTATTCGATAATCTAGATATGGTACTCTAGCTTCAATTGAATTAGCCATGGCCGTTTTATCAGTTACCATTAATAGATCATCCGGTAAGTTTGCTCTAGTATCAATATATAGCATTTGGTTTAAAGGGTCGAGGTTATCAACATCTTCAAATAATGGCCTGATAACATCTGGGTTCAAAAAATCCTCATAGGGACAATTCTCTTTTACATTGTCCTTGAAAATTTTTGTTTTCATTTTAACATTAAAAAAAGAATAAATTTTTACAAATCTTTTAAGGATGTCCTTTTCACTTAAAGAACCTACACCTCTTTTAAGTTTTTCGTTTTTGGGAATTATACTAATTAATGAATTTAAAAATTTTTCTGTAAAGAATTTAGGCAACTTTGAATAGTAATTAGAAAGTTTTACACCCAAATGTCTAGGATATCCTGCCCATGGTTCATCTGCCCCTTGTCCGCAAAGAACAACCTTAACATAGTCTTTAGCAAGTTTGCTGAGGAAATAGAAAGCTGCAGCAGTTTCATTTCCCAAAGGCTCCTCGATGTCCCAAAGAAAACTGTCAAAATAATTGACATAATCCTGGGTTGATATTATCAGGTCATGATGCTCAGCGCCAAAAAGGTTTGCTAAATAACTAGCTCCTTCAAGTTCGTTTGTTTTTTCACCATTTTCAAATCCTACCGTAAAAGTATGAATAGGATAGTCAACAAAATTTTTCATTATTGAGAGAAGGGCCCCCGAATCGATACCAGAGCTTAAGAAAAGTCCAATTGGAACATCACTTCTCAATTGAAGCCTAACTGCATCTTCCAGAAGTTCTTGGTATTCGGTAACTAAAGAACCTTTCTCCCTTCCTAAAATAATTTCAGGCTTTTTATTCCAAAAGCGTTCTACATGTAATGTTTCATTGGAAATTGTTAGATAATGTCCAGGAGGTAATTTTCTTATATCTTTAAACATTGTCTTGGGAGAAGGAACATACCTGAATGTGAAAAGGTCTATAAGAGATTCTAAATCAACTTCTCTCGGACAATCTCTATCAAGCAAGAGGGACTTGATTTCCGAGGCGAATAAAAATTTGTTTTGGAAATTTATAAAATAAAGTGGTTTAATACCTAGATGGTCTCGGGCAAGAACAAGTTTTTTAAGGTTATTATCCCATAACGCAAATGCAAATATACCGTTTAAAAGATTTAGGCAATCAAGGCCCCATTCTTCGTAAGCATGAATAATTGTTTCTGTATCCGAGGAGGTTTTAAATGTATGTCCTCTTTCCATTAAGGAATTCTTAAGTTCTAAAAAGTTGTAAATCTCTCCATTAAAAATAATATGAATACTTTCATCTTCGTTTGAAATAGGTTGGGAACCTCCTTCAAGGTCAATAATGCTGAGTCTTCGATGACCAAATCCTATTTTTTCATTGAAATAATAACCGAAGCCGTCAGGGCCGCGGTGAATAAGAAGTTCAGTCATTTTGGTTACTAGCTGACGGTTAATTGGACCAGAATTGGCCATATATATTCCACAAATTCCGCACATAGGTAAGTCTCCCCTATAATAGTGCCACCTGAAAAATTAGGTTTCCTTCATATATAAACAAATTATTGGGGTCCAATAAATATTGCAAACATGTAAAATGAAATTCTAATTAATTTAAACAAAAGATGAATGGATGAATTTCTTGAAAAACTGGAGATAACCTATCCAATCGTATCCTCCCTCCAGTTTCGCTTTGAAAAACCTCTCATCGTCGCTATTATTTATTGGAATTCTCCTGAGTCCGTATTCCCCATCTTTAGGAGATGCTCGCCCTATTCTGGTAGTGACGCCGCAACGATATCCACATTCTTTCAGTATCCCATAGTAGAATCGAAGGAATGAATTATGGCCTTCCGGGAATGCATATGGTAGAGAGAAAGATTCAACTTCCCTATTCAGTCTCTCCTCTATCTCATTTTTAGAATATGCGATTTCATATGAAACTTTTTCCCTCGGTAGCAACGGTAGTTTGGGATGGGTTATTGTATGAGACCCAATCTCCATGCCGTTTCGACTCAACTCAGCCAGTTCATCCCATGAAAGACAAATTCTGTTCAGTAACCGTTCACTGACCTTGCCAACCAAACCAGTGGGAACGAAAACGGTGGCCGTAAAGCCGCTGTCCATTAAGATGGGATAGGCGTGAGTCATAAAATCCTGGTATGCATCATCAAAAGTAATGACCGCCGTTTTCTCGTCTGGCATCTTCGAGGAGAATAAGAATTCGGCCGCATGTCTGAGACTGATAACCTTGTAATCCAGTTCCTGAAGAATTGCCATTTGTTCCCGAAAAATCTCCGGCGGGGTATGCGTCTGATAATAGGGGTGTTTTCCTGGAAAGCTCTGTTCTGAGATACTGTGATACATGAGGATTGGAATTCTTGGTGTTTTTGTCCAATCCGTGGCCTTCTTTACGGGATTGAATAAGCCTAATGTTAGGAGTCTATCAACACGCATAAGATGAGTAGCTCTTTAGTTTTCGGACGAATTTTACTGAGTATTCAGGGTCGTCATGAGGTGAGACGTTCAACAAGGTCCAGATAGATCGGACTCTTCACACCCCAATTGTTTTTCTCCGCAAAAACAATTGCGTTTTTGGCTAATTTCTGGCGTAGAGCCTGATCGCTTATTAGATGTCCTATCTTTGCAGCAAGATCGTCTACATCACCAGCTTGGAAAAATATGGCGATATCATCGTTGAAATAGTATCGATCAACAGCTGTCTCCGAGATGAGAACAGGGACACCTAGAGCCATGAATTCCAGCGTTTTGGTGCTAAATGCCTCGTTGCCAAAGGAATCGCTACGTTTGGGAACAATTCCAAGGTCGGATTTAGCCATCACCTCAGCGGCTTGTTCCCTGGGAACCATCCCCTTAAAGATCACTTTTTTCTTTAGACCAAGCTCGACAACAAGTCGCTCCAGATTTTCCTTTTCGGGGCCGCCTCCATATATATGAAACTGCGCTTTTGGAAATCTCGAATTGATTTTAGCGAAGGC
>BDSV01000013.1 GCA_002898075.1 bacterium BMS3Abin03 | reverse complement strand
AAGACACGAAGACTCAAAGAAACACAAAGTTAATTTTTAGTGAACCTTTATGACTTCATGGCAATTGTCAATTATTTTCAGCGATTCTTCCACTCAGGTTTTCTTTTTTCCAGAAATGAATTAATGCCTTCGTTCGCATCTTCGGTTTCCATTAAACCGCGCAGGTACATATCTTCTACCATCGGTAAAAACTTTTGCATTAAATGACCGAATGTGGCACGCGAAGCCCTAACAGCATAACGCAGCGAAGAAGCGCTTTTGCCGAGTATGTTTTCGCTGATCCATTTATCGACTTCCTCCTCCATATTTGTTCTGTCTTCAAACACATCATTTATTAATCCTATCTCTTTTCCTCTTTCGGCGGAAATAACTTTACCTGTCAGCAGCAGCTCTTCTGCTTTTGCATTTCCGATTTTTAAAGGAAGGATAACCGACGCCGGCGGAGGGAAGACTCCGAGAACAATTTCCGGCTGTCCCAATTTTGCAGATTTATCGGCAAACATAAAGTTACAAATCAGCGCAAGCTCAAGTCCGCCGCCAAGGCACTGCCCCGATATTTTGGCAAGTGTGGGAATTGATAAGTTAATTATGTTAAAAAAGATTTTGTGAAACTCGCTTAACATTGCAGGAGCATTTTCTTTTGTATGTTCCTCAACACTCGCACCGAATGAAAAGTGTTTGCCTGCACCTTCGAATGTGATAAGTTTCAAATCGTTATTACTTTTAAATGAATTTAAAAGTTCATTTAGTTCTCCCATCATAATACTATCGAGTACATTGCCTTTGCCGTCATCAAGTATTATGCGTGCAACCGAGTTGTTGTGTGTGTAATCTATTTTAATTTTTTGCATGGCTGTTTCCCAAAAGTGCCGGTCACTTCCAAAGTGACTGGCACTTACGTTATTTAAATTGAGGTGAAATTGCTTTAATTAATTCATCGTTCCACTCATGACCTTCTGCAAGCAGTTGCCGCAGCTTAATAAAATCTACTTCACGGTTGCCTTTCGGTCCTTCATTAAATGCCCTGAAGCCGGCTTTAGCTTCGGTCATCATATTTAATGCGAGCCAATCCCTGTTGCTCTCTTTATTCTTATCCCAATGCTCAAGCTTCTTTTTACGGATTGAATTGATTGTCTTGCTTAAACAGTTCGGCATAAGATACATTAGTTTCGTACAAAGCTTTTCAACCGCTTTATCGAGAAGAGAAAGATCGACTTCACCGGACTTTAATAATTCTTTTGCCTTTTCTTTTTCTTTTCCTGTCCTGGGCATTCCGTAAATAATCTCACCTTTTTCATTTACCCATTTATCGGTATAAACCATAGGGTTGGGAATGAACTCTCCGTTTACTTTTAATGCAGGAACAATCTCCGTTATTAAACCATGACGAAGCGCTTCGTGAGCAGACCATGGATCGCAGACAGTACAGGAATACATTGCGCGTTCAATGCCGACAAACAATTGCAAAAAATCCGTTGAACCGCCGTCGGGAGCGCTGCCGTGTTTCGGTCCCGCCTGCCCGAACCTTGCTAAATCCTGTGCAATAGAAAAATCGCAAGCCATACCAATCTCCTGCCCGCCGCCGATCCTCATTCCGTTTACCCTGTTAACAACCGGCTTATCGCACATAAGAATAGTTGAAACCATATCGTTAAAAAGCCGCATATATTGTTTGTATTCCTGCGGATTGCCGGCGTAGTATTCCGCATACTCTTTAGTGTTTCCACCCGTGCAGAATGCTTTATCTCCAACGGCGGTAAAGACTACAGCAACAACACTCCTGTCATTCGATGCTTCTCTGAATGCCAATATTACTTCTTTAACCGCCTGTGTTGTGTATGAATTATATTGCTCCGGATTATTTAATATTATCCATGCATTAAATAATCCTTCGGCAGGGTTCCCTTCCTTATCGAGGCAGGGACGCTTTTCATAAATGATCTCTTTGTATTCAACTGTTGTTAAATTATGATCTATTAACATGGCTTTATCTTATTTTTGTTTTTATAAGAAGTTATTTAAAAAATATCACCCTGAACTTGTTTCAGGGTCTGAAAATAAAAGGTTCTGAAATAAATTCAGAATTACAATCATACATAAACACTTATCTAATTATTATCCGGCACAAGGACCGAACGCTTACTGTATTTATGCTCTATAGTATTTTTGAAAACCTCATTTATTTTCGACAAAGGAAAAGTTTCAACAAACTGATCAATCTTTAATTTATCATCAGTAACAAGATCAACAACTTCGGGATATAGTTCCGGTTTACATCCCCAGGTACCGATAAGCTCTGCATCGAACGCCATAAGATTGCTCAAACGCACTTCAAGCTTATCCATAGTAAAACCGACAACCGACATTGTTGAAGCAAAACTTAAAAGTGCAAAGCCCAGTTCCTGTCCCGCTTTTGTACCGGACATTTCATAAATTTTCCACAAATAAGGGGATGCACCGAGTTCTTTTGCAATTTCTCTGACTTTAGTTTTTATTGATTTGATATCAAGCCCTTTTATATTTAAAGTTGCATCTGCACCGTTAGCTTTAGCCACGCTTAATTTTTCATCGCTGATATCAATCGCTAAAACCCTGGCTCCCAATATTTTTGTTAACAGCGCTCCGTAAATTCCTATCCCTCCGACACCGATAACTATTGCAAAATCTCCGGCTTCTAATCCCGATTTTTTTATTACCTGGTACGGAGTGGTTACGGCATCGGCAATTACAGCCAATTGTGCGAGTGAATATCTTTCCAGAACCTTACCGGGAACGGGACATAAATATTTAAATGGAACAATTACGTGGGAGGCAAATCCCCCGTCGAAATCATTTCCGGGCATTAGCTGGTTCTGGCATATATTGCCGCGTCCTTTTTTACACAATTCACATTCGCCGCAGGGAAGCACTGCCGGTACAATTACATTTTTATTTTTCCATTCATCGGGGCCCTCTATTACAGTCCCGCTAATTTCGTGACCCAGCGTAAGAGGCAGCGGGTGACGCGTTTTTACTCCGTAGTGCCAGAAGCTAATATCGGTATGGCAAACTCCGCAGCCCGCCACTTTCACAAGAACTTCGTTATCTTTTAATTCGGGAACCTGTGTTTCTTTAAGCTGGAACTCCCCTTTTAATTCCGTCATCTGCCATGATAATATTTTATTTTCTCCCATGATTATTTCTCGCTTCTATTAAATATTTGGGTTTTCAAATAATACTGCGGTTCCCTGTCCGCCTCCTATACAGGCGGAAGCGATACCGTATTTAACCTTTCGTAAATTCATTTCTCTCGAAAGAGTAAGTGAAAGTCTCAAACCGGTAGCTCCAAGAGGATGCCCGATTGCAATTGCACCTCCGTTTACGTTCAGTATCTCTCTGTTCAATCCTAGCTCTCTTTCACAGCCGATTATCTGTGCGGCAAATGCTTCGTTAATCTCTATCAAACCTATATCATCCAAACTTAATCCGGTTATTTCAAGCAGCAGTCTAATTGCGGGGACAGGACCCAACCCCATCACTTTGGGATCAACCCCACTGGATGTCGATGCTGCAACTCTTGTAAGCGGTTTTAAACCTTTTGATGTTATGTAATCCTTATTTGCAACTACTACTGAAGCTGCCCCATCAACAATTCCGCTTGAGCTTCCCGCAGTCTGCACACCGTCTTTTTCGAAAACCGGCGGAAGTTTTGCAAGATCCTCAAGAGTTGTACTTCTTACGTTTTCATCTGTTACAAAGTCTTTCACTTTCCTGGGAAGTTTAACCTTTCTCGGTTTTAACCCCTCAATCTCAAACACAGCAGGATTCATCGGGATGATCTCATCTTTGAAAAAACCTTTTTCGATGGCGGAATTAGTCCGGTTGAAAGATATCAACGCAAACTCATCTGCATCCTGCCTGGTAATCTTATACTCTTTAGCGATGTTTTCGGAAGTACAGCCCATTGGATAACCGGCGGCAGTATCGTTCAATGATTCCCACAGCATATCTTTGAATTCAACTCTTCCCAACGGATAACCCATACGGTTACCAAAACTAACCGTCGGAGATAAAGACATACTTTCTACACCTCCGCAAAGTACTACTTCGGCTTTGCCAAGAGTAATTTGCTCGGTGGCGGTAATGATAGTTTCAAAACCCGAGGCACAAATTCTCTGCACCATTAATGCCGGCACTTCTGTTCGAACACCGGAATAGAGTGAAATATGCCTGGGTAGAAAGTAAGCATCGTACGAGCTTTGCCCGATGTTTGCAATAATTGTCTGATCGATTTCGGATGCATCGACTGCTGATTTTTCAAGCGCTGCTCTGCATGCATAAATGCCAAGATCTGTCGGTGAAACTTTCGATAAAGTTCCGGCTAATTTTCCGAAAGGGGTTCTGGCTCCGTTAATAAGATATATATCATCATAGGTAATCCCGATTCCCTTTTCTTTGTTATGGTAAGCTTTCATTTTTTTTACGAGCCATTATTGTTAATAGAATGGATACTTTCTTAAAATTGTTACTTGCAAAATAATAATCGAAAGGCAATAATGAAAAGAAATCTGATTCCGCAAGTAATATGATACTAAATAGTGCTTATGAATGTATTTAATAATTTTCGCCAAGAATTATTAAACAGTTATTCATTCTAATTAGCGGCTTAAGAATCTCGTGTTATCATTTAATATCATTAAAAACTCTTTGCTTCTGCCTTGCGGTTACTTTCCCTTCAAATTTCTTTGCTAACACTGCCGCACCAAATGCACTAATTAGCTGAGGGTTTTCCGGTATGATTATTTTGCAATTAAATTTCTCTTCCATTACATTTTTTAAGTACGGATGAAACTCAGCCACACCACCGATAAGATAAATCGGAAGTGATCTGTCCATTCTTATTTTTGATATCCTATTCACGATGGAAATATAAATTCCCTTTGCAACATCTTCTACAGGAACATCGTTAAACAACCATTTCATAATCTCAGTTTTTGCAAACACAGTACAGAAGCTGTTAAGTTCATTACTAAAATTTGATTTGGAAGCGAGTTCACTCATCGCGGTAATATCTATCTCGGCTCTTTCGGCAATCTCGGTGATGAAGGTTCCTGTACCCGCGGCACATTTTGTGTTCATATAAAAATCTAAAACTTTGCCATCCACACCGCTTTTGATAACTTTAACATCTTCGCCGCCTATATCGACAATTGTTTTCTCCTCTTTATATAAAGCCGATACTCCCGCCGATGCACTGTATATTTCAGTTTTTGTTATGTCTGCACTTTTAAAATGCTCGCGTCCGTAACCGGTTGAGCATGTAAAACCAACATCGAAGTTTTCAGATATATAATCCTGTACTTTTTTTCTCTCCTGCTTGTTACGGCTCAATGTTTTAAGCACTTTAGAATAAAGCGGCTTCTCATTACTATCAATCACCGAGAACTTGGTGAATGAAGAACCAATATCTACGCCTAAATAATGTTTGCTCATATTTTTATAATTTAATTATCTCTTTTTATAAAGATCGATATTAAAACTCCAATCTTCAAAAGACAAATAGCAAACGTAATCGATGCCAACTTGTTCATTTTGTAGAGCGAGCTTTAGCTCGCTAATATTAACAAAACCAGCGACTTAAAAGTCGCGCTACAAAAACAGTCTTATTTTAAAGTATGAGTCCTGTATTTTATCGAACCTGAAATTTGTTATCCCGAATTCAAAATTAATTTCTAAATATTACTTGTTGCCGTTTTGTTTTATTGCATTCAAAACTTTTTCCGGAGTTATCGGCAATTCAAATATTCGCACTCCTATTGCATCCTCAATTGCATTAGCAACTGCACCGAGAACGGGAAGCGTTGCTCCTTCTCCGACTTCCTTCGCACCGAAAGGTCCTTCGGGTTCGTAGCTGTCGACTATTGTTGAATTAATCTTTGGAGTCTCTGCCGAAGTTGCGATTAAATAATTATGCAGATCAGCATTAAGTATTTTACCATTTGAATCGAATACTTCATCTTCGAGTAAAGTTTCACTCATTCCCATAACAACAGCACCTTCTACCTGTCCTTCAACAGCCATTGGATTTATTGCCGTTCCGCAGTCGTGCGCATCCCAAAAGTTTAGCACTTTAACTTTACCTGTTTCCATATCTACTTCAACTTCGCAGACGGATGCAGAAAACGAAAACGCCGGAGAAGTACCGACTGCAGCACCTTTATAAGTTCCGCCAAGTCCTTCCGGCGGTGAATAGTGACCTTTTCCTACAAGCGGACCCTTCTTTGAGAAAAATGCTTTCGCAGCTTCTTCCCATGGAATAAAATTATCAGGATTATCTTTTTCAAAAACTTTATTGTTTGCGGCATCGAGTTTTTCTTCCGCTATATTTAAAATTTCGGAAGCGGCGGAAATCACCTGCTTTTTGATTTCTTCGCCTGCCATCTTGGAAGCATTCCCGCCCATAAGCGTAACACGGCTTGAATAAGCTCCGAAACCGAGCGGGGTAATATCACTATCTGCCGAAACCACACTCATCCGGTCGAAAGAAATTCCCATTGCCTCTGCTGCAGCTTGAGCCAGTACTGTATCAGAACCCTGACCAATATCGGCATCACCAACAAACAACACAGCTTTCGAGCCGTCCTCCTCGATCTTTATCATCGCGTTTGAATGCGGAAACTTCGATCTGTAAATCGGGTACCCGGCACCCGAAACAAACCCGCCGCACCCGATACCTATTCCCCTGCCTTTGGGGAGCTTACCTTTTTTCTTTTCCCAGCCGGATTGTTCGCGAACTTTTTTAAGACATGCTTTTAATTCACACGAATGAATATCGAGATCGTTGCAGGTGTGGGTTTCCGGTTCCATAGCATTTTTCAATCTTATATCGATGTGATCCATTCCAATATCATCTGCAATCATCGAAAGCAGCGATTCAAAAGCAAAGCGGGGATGCGGAGTTCCATGACCCCGAAACGCACCGCACGGGGGAAGATTCGTGTTAACCCTGTATCCATCATATTTATAGTTTTGAAATTTGTAAAGAGTCGGAAGCATAGAACCGGCATAGTAAGTTGAAACAATTCCGAAGCTTGAATAAGCACCGCCTTCAAGCACTGCTTTCTGTTTAACCGCGGTAATCGTTCCGTCTTTCTTCACACCTATTTTTAAATCTATATACTGCTTATGTCTTCCCCTTCCGTATAGATACATCTCTTCCCTGCTGAAGCGCATTTTAACGGGGCAGCCGGTTTTTTTAGCAAGCAGGATTGATAATATCTCCAGCATATTTGTTGCGGCTTTTGCACCGAAACCACCGCCGCAATTTGTCATTATAACCCTTATATTTCCGAGCGGTAAATCCAGTATGCGTGAAAGCTGGTGGTGAACATAATGAACAACCTGTGTTGACGTATAAAGTGTTACTCTGCCATGCCTGTCCCATTCGGCTACAGCAACGTGCGGCTCCATAGGATTTTGATAAGTGCGGTTGCCGACAAATCTTTCTTCCCTGATGTGGTCTGCTTCGGCAAATCCTTTTTCGATATCACCGAAATGATGATCGACACGGGTATTAATATTATTTTCATACTTATCATCGAAGAGACGCGGAGCACCTTCTTTCATTGCTTCCATCGGATCGAAAACAGCGGGAAGCTCTTCGTACTCGACTTCAATTAATTTAATTGCCCGGTAACATGTTTCCTCATCGACAGCAGCAACAGCAGCCACCACATCGCCTACGTAACGTACTTTATCTTTTGCAAGAACTTTTTCATCGTAACGCGGCGGTGAAGTACCGTAAGAAATATCGGTAACATCTGCTCCTGTCAAAATAAGTTTTACTCCCGGCAATGCTTTGGCTTTTTTTGTGTCGATCGATTTTATTTTTGCATGCGGTACGGGACTTAAAAGAAGTTTCCCGAAAATCATATTCGGCAAAACAATGTCATCGGTATAAACTGCCCTGCCGGTGGCTTTATCCGGTGCATCGATCTTCGGTAAGCGTTTACCGACAACGGAAAGATTCATTGCCGATTTCTGCGGTTGGAATTCTATCTTCTCCGGTTCTTTTCCTTTAAGATATTCTGCAGCAGTCTCGACCGCTTCGAATATTTTTTGATAACCCGTACAGCGACATAAATTACCAGTTAATGCTTCTTTGATTTCTTCCAAATCCGGATCGGGATTTTCATCCAGAAAAGATTTGGCTCTTAAAATCATTCCCGGCGTGCAATAGCCGCACTGTATAGCACCCTTTTCAACAAAAGCTCTTTGTATCGGATGAAGCTCCTCTCCGTTCGTAAGCCCTTCGATGGTTGTAATATTTTTTCCGTCAGCTTCAACTGCGAGGATAAGACAGGAGTTAACTGCTTTACCGTCGATCAAAACCGTACATGCGCCGCAATCACCAAGCTCGCAGCCCTTTTTAGTTCCGGTTAATAAAAGCTGTTCTCGAATCATATCGAGAAGAGTTGTGCTTGCTTTTACTGCAATTTCGTGTTCTGTGCCGTTTACGTTTATTTTAATTAACTGTTTCACTTTTTACATTTACCGTATTTTTAATTTGTAGCTCTCTCAACTGCCTTAAGAACAGCACGCTGTGTAAGTACATTAACTACTTTCCTTCTGAAATCTGCCGTACCGCGTATATCATCGAGCGGGAGTGAATCCGATGCAGCAGCTTCACCAACTTCTTTTAATATTGCTGAGCCATTCGAAAGTTCAATGACTTTTGCACCTTTTAAAACTCCAATTGCTTGCTCACTGATCTTCGGAACCGGTGCAACGGCTCCTATAACTATGCGGGAATCGACACATTTACCATCTTCCACTTTAACAAATGCACTTGCCGATGCAACCGATATCGATGCGGCTTCTCTTAAACCAAACTTCTCGAAACCAACTCCCGTATTTTTTTGAGGAAGCGGAACGATTATCTTCGTCATTAATTCTCCCTTGTTTAGAGAAGTTTCTTTATGAAAGATGAAAAAATCTTTCAGCGGTACAATTCTTCTTTCCTTCGAATTTGTAATTTCAACATCGGCATTCAATGCTATTAGAACCGGAGCCATATCGCAGCACGAAGCACCTGTACACAGGTTTCCGCCAACCGTCGCTGTATTTCTGATCTGCTCGGTTCCTATCATAGATGCCGTTTCGACGAGGGCAGGATATTTTTCTTTTACAAACCGGGAGTTCTTTAATTCGTTGTGAGTTACCCC
>BDSV01000012.1 GCA_002898075.1 bacterium BMS3Abin03 | reverse complement strand
GATAAGATTAGACCCGGTTGAGAGACTTGGGCTTGGTTATACGATGGAAGATTTATATTCGTCACAACTTCCCCCTGAAACACCAGCGCTGGATTCGCTCCCTTCCGATTTTCCGGAGATAACCGTTGGTACAGTTAACAACCCTGCACCGGGAAATATTTTTGTTGCTAACATCCGTTTCGGTAATACGAATACCGATGGATTTTTTATGATGATTTTAGATTCCACCGGTTACCCGGTTAAATATAAACGTTCGACACCTTTCCCTGCTTTGGATTTTGATATGCAGCCGAACGGGCTTATTAGCTATGCTGATATTTCCCAGCTATTTATGGGCTACGGATTCTCGCAGTTTAAAGTGATGGATACTTCCTTTACGGTTGTAGATTCTTTTCAATGCGGGAATGGCTATCAGGCAGACTTTCACGACTTCCGTCTCTTACCCAACGGACACGCTTTAATGATAGCTTATGATCCCCAACCTTTTGATATGAGCGAAATTGTTCCCGGCGGCGACCCGAACGCAATTGTTATCGGCGGAATTATACAAGAACTTGATTCCGATAAAAATGTTGTCTTTCAATGGAGAAGCTGGGACTATGTTGATATAACAGATTCATACCATGAGCTTACCGGCGCTACTGTTGATTATATACATCTGAACTCGGTTGATCTTGATAACGATGGTAACATACTGATCAGTTCACGCCATTTTTCGGAAGTTATAAAGATAAGCAGGCAAACCGGCGAGATAATCTGGAGATTAGGGGGAAAACAAAACCAGTTCACCTTTATAAATGAAAATCCGGACAATGCGCCTAATTATTTTTCATTCCAGCATGACGCGAGAAGAATAGCAAACGGCAACTTAACCTTGTTCGATAATGGTAATCAACATTCACCCCCTTACTCAAGAGGAGTTGAATACGAATTAGACGAACAAAATAAAACGGCTACTTTAGTTTGGGAATACAGACACGACCCGGATGTTTACGGATTCGCTACCGGTTCGGTTCAAAGGTTGCCTAATGGAAATACGGTTATAGGTTGGGGTACTGCAAGCGCAGGCGGCGCACCGGTTTTAACAGAAGTTCACCCCGATAAATCGGTAGCATACGAATTATTTTTCCCGTTAGAGCTGGCATCTTACCGGGCTTTTAAATACCCCTGGGTATCCGGTTTGCCATCAGCTTCAGTTACAAGGTATGAAGTGCTCGAGGGAAACACTTACGAATTCAACGATCCGGGAGATACAACCGCAGTTAAAATTAAATTCAATTCGTTTGCAAGCATTCTCTATAATTCGGTCAACGTAAAATTATACGATTATGCACCCAACAATCCCGGATTCAACGAAAGAGCACCGGTCATTTATCCACACAGGTTTGTAGTTACACTATCAGGAATTGATTCATTAAATGCTGATATTTATTTCCAGCTCGATCATTTTCCGGATATTGATAATCCCAATGACATTGTAGTTTATGAAAGACATAACGAAGGCGCCGGTACATTTATACCATTAACCACAACTTACAATTCAAATACAAATGAGTTAAAGGCAGCTTCGATTACAGACGCTGGAGAATTTATTCTCGGTTTCCCGGATGTTCCGGTTGTTCCGGTTACCCCGGTATTGGTAAAACCAGCCGATGGACAAATAGTCAACCAGGAATTACCTTTAACTTTGGAATGGTCGTCGCAAGGATTTGCTTACGAATATCATCTGCAGGTTTCAACAGATTCTAATTTCACATCGCTTGTTGTGGATGAAACAGGATTAACCGAGTTGACATATCAGATGGCATCGCTGTTACCAGATCAGCAATATTATTGGAGAGCGCGTTCGATGAATGAATCAGGTTACGGTGATTGGTCGGATGCATGGAGCTTTACAAGTGCCGCACCGTTTATAACTTTAACCGCACCGAACGGTGGTGAAACCATTAGAACCGATTCTTCTTTTGCAATTAAATGGAATCATAATTTGATGGATAGTGTGAAGATTGAACTGTTCAGAAACGGTAATTTTTATTCTACAATTATAGATACTCTTTTCTCAATTAACGGCGGTTATCTATGGGCGTTTACAGACAGCATTCCTTCGGATACATCGTATAAAGTTTTCGTACAGAGTTTGAGTGATAATTCTTTACAGGATATGAGCGATGCTTCTTTTACTATCGAATACATTCCTGTTGGAGTTGAACAAGTTGCCGGTCTTCCCGAAAACTTTAAACTTGAACAAAACTATCCGAATCCATTTAACCCATCAACTAGAATCAGGTATTCTCTTCCGATGGCAAGTAACATAACGATAAAAATTTATAATTCAATCGGAGAAAATGTTGCAACATTAATAGATGATTATCAATCGGTTGGTAACTATGAGGTTAACTGGGATGCCGCATACTATGCTTCGGGTATCTACTTCTATTCGTTGGAAGCAATACCCTCCGACGGAAGCCAAATGTATCGCTCTGTTAAGAAAATGATTCTTTTAAAATAACAGATGCGATTGATAGTTGAATAATCAAAGGAATCAATTTGAAAACTTTTACAAAGACATTATTCATTATCTCGTTGTATGCCTGTCTGTCCAATGCACAAATTGACAGCAGTTTATACTTCAACGATAATGTATCACTGCTCTATCCAACAATGGAAATAACTAAGTTTAATAATCCATCTGAAGATTATCTTTTTTTAGGACTGACTTCAGGTGGAAGTGGGAATCTGCTTATAGTAGATAATGAACTTACTCCCGTGTTTTACCGCAAGGCGGAGGGAACTGTTTTCAATTTCACCTGGCAGCCCGATGGTGAATTAAGCTATGTGATTTATCCTGTATTCGCGTATGGATTGGACAGTTCAGGTGTGGAAATCAATCGCTTTTATACACCAGGCGGGGTTGCCTTAGATGTTCACGATCTTAGAGTTTTGTCCGACGGTTCATATTACATAATCGGGAAAGAACTTGTTACCGTTGATATGAGTCAATATGTTTCCGGCGGTGATACCGCAGCCGCTCTCATTACGAACTCTGTCCATCACATGGATGCCGATGATAATGAAATGTGGAGTTGGTATGCGATCGATCATTACAATATTCTCGATGTAGATCAATACGTAGATTTAACACAGCATCAGATAGACTGGACTCATTGCAACTCGATTGAAATTGATACGGACGGAAACATACTGCTATCGACACGCAATTTTGATGAAGTAACCAAAATTGACAGAACAACCGGTGATATAATCTGGCGGCTCGGCGGTGAAAAGAATCAATTTACTTTCATCGACGATACGAGAGGATTTTCAAGGCAGCACAGCGTAAGGCGATTGTCTAACGGCAATTTGATTATGTTCGATAACGGTCATTATCTTGTACCGGAATATTCAAGCGTCGTTGAGTATGAACTTGACGAGACCAATCTTACTGCGACCCTCGTTAGAAGATATACACGTAACGAATCTGTTTTCTCACAATCACGCGGAGGAGTGCAGGAATTACCCAACGGACATATTCTTATTAGCTGGGGTGAAAGTCAAAACCCGGCGGTTACTGAAATAAATGAACAGGACTCTGTTGAATTTGAAATGAAATTTGTCAGTTACGCACACCAGTACAGGGCTTACAGGTTTAAATGGGAAACAAACTTATTTGCAGTCAGCCCGGATTCAATCGACTTTGGTATTGTTGCCGTCGGCGATTCAGCATTAGCAGAATTAAAACTATACAGCACGAAAGATTCTTCAGTTACAATAAACGAGTTTTTTATTAACGATAATTCTTTCTCGGTTCTAAATGAATTGCCGATTACAATTCCTTCACAGGATTCTGTAACATTGAGTGTTATGTTCAAACCTACTGCTGAAGGATATTTTAAGGACAGGTTAAACGTAAGATCGGTAAACGATACAATGCTGATCGGCAAGCAGGTATATCTAACAGGTGCTACAACGCTTGTATCGGTTGAAGATAGGGTTAATTCACCCGTGCAGTTTTCTTTATCGCAAAATTATCCGAATCCGTTCAATCCCTCAACAAAAATAAAATTTACAATTGCAAAGTCTCCCCTCCCTGGATGGGACGGAAGGGGTGGGTTGCAGCTTATAAAACTTGTTGTGTATGATCTTCTCGGAAATGAAGTTACAACATTGATAAACAAAGAACTACCAGCCGGGAATTACGAGATCGGGTTTAATGGAAGTAATCTTCCGAGCGGAGTTTATTTCTACAGGTTGCAGGCAGGCAGCTATTCATCAACAAAGAAATTAGTTTTGTTGAAGTGAAGTGTTCTTGCTTATTCTTACTTTAGTCCTTGAGTTTAGTACCCTTTATTGGAAAATGTTGGGACCTTTATTATGTCTTAAGATTTGAGAAATAATAAAAAGTATATGAAAGAGAAATATTTAATTTTAAAATGAAAAGAGCTGATAGTATCTTAATTAGAGGACCCCATCAGCTTAATTTAATTCTTGCTGCTCTAACTTCAGATTCTCTTTCTTTTTGCAATAAATCTTTTCTATATTCCTTTAAATCTTTGTCAATTTTATCAAAGATTTTAGAAGAATCCTCCTTACTAATAATAGTTACTTTCCCTTTTTTCTTTTGTTCATTAATAAATTCTTCTACAGTGTTTTTTATTTTGTCCTCCATCCGCACCAATCTCCCTTCAAATTATTTTTGAAATATGAAAAGTTATTAAAACTTATATTAATAACAATAAGTTCCCCATCTCTATTTATCAATAAGCTATTAGGTAAAAGTATAAAAATTAGTGAAATACGTGAGAAACCATCTGTTGCATCTAAAACAATTAGACCTTTTGATTTATTATCCTTAAATAAAGATTTATCACTCAGTTCACAAACCCATACAAATTTTGGCATGCCAATATCAATTATAACTCTATTAAGAGCAACATCAAATTTATCATCCATAATTATTTCAGACTTGAAGGACCTACTTGATGTTAGGAACAATCTTATAACTATCTCATTTTCAAATGGTAAATCAAATGCCTTTAGAATATTCAGTATTGTTCTCCTTGCCTGTGTAGCTTCAGAGTATATTTTAGGATAAAGAGGAACAATTATATTAATTAACTCCATACTCCTAAAATCAGAATCTGATTCGGAGTAGTAATTGGTTATGGAATCCAATTTCGCTTTTTTGTATGGAGAATGGTTATCATCGATTATAACGTAATCCTTCTCAATATCCGCACTATCTATTATTCTTAAGTTTTCACCATTTACATTTGTTATTGTATATGTTGGTTCTATATGTTCGATTCTTGATTCAATATCTATTTCTCTTCCAATTAAAATTATTGCATGTCCCTTATAGTTTGAAGGATTAACGATTGAGGCAATTATTGGAATGCCTGATTCTATGTAATAAGCTACAATTCGTTTAAAATCGTTGGGATATTCGGTTTGTACACCCTTATCATAAATTTTTGTCCCAAAGTCGAATGCCTTTAATACATATGAAATCTGAATAGACGTTAAACCACCAGACGGGACCTGTCTTTCGTATGAATACCTTGACAATGTATCTAAGATTCTTGAAGGAAGTATGGGTTTGTATTCAGGATATCTAGTTCCAAAATATTCCATCATTTCCCAGATTGTAGTTTCAGCACAACTATATGTCTCTGAATCTTGGGAAGTATGAGGAAAAGCACCGACATTTAATTTGAATCCCTTAATGGATGAACTGATTTCAGTCAGGCAACAGATGAAATTACTATTCAGGAATGCAGTTGGTTTTAGAATACACCTACCCCAATAATGAAGCGGGATAGGTCTTATTACAAAGAATCCTAAATATGATTTAACCAATTCATCATAATATTCTGAACTATTTAATTTGTCTTCGGTAAATGATGGTTCAAAAAGTGCAACCCTTATACAATTTCGTGAATAAGGATAATGTTTTGTCGAGTAATATTTATAATAACTATCCCTGTAAACTTTATCGACATAGGGGTATTCTATGTAGGCTGATATATCGGTTCTTAAATTGTTAAGATATTCCCGTAAAATTCTTTCCAATTCGAGACTCACGATACCGATATCATCTCTTACTAATTCAACAATTTTAGGAATTATATTAGTTGATGAAGTAAATATTGACTTGATTGTAGCCATCGGAGATATCTATTTTCTATCCTGTATTCTAAATTAGAATTTACTAAAGTTTATCTTATAAATATAATATTAGAAATATTATTGGATTTAAA
>BDSV01000011.1 GCA_002898075.1 bacterium BMS3Abin03 | reverse complement strand
CTGGGTTTCGGTAGAATTCAAATTTTATCTGATTAAGGAATTTCAATACCTAAAAAGCCAGCAGTCAAAAGAACTTGACTGGAATATTAAACGACAACTTACCAAAATAAATTACCGCATACATACCGATGCCGTAAAGGGAAACCTGATACCCGATAATCTTACTCCCAAGCAAACAAGTTTTGTGTATGCCAACGAAGCCGATGTATTAAATATGGCTCTATTTGGAAAAACCGCTAAGCAGTGGCGAGACGAAAACCCCGATAAAAAAGGTAATATCCGTGATTATGCCAATGTAAGCCAACTGGTTTGTTTGGTAAATCTTGAAAACCTGAATGCTGTTTTTATTAACGAAGGCTACGAGCAAAGCCTACGCCTTGAAAAACTAAACCAAATTGCCATACAGCAGATGAAAATTTTGGTACAAGACCACTCTGTTAAAATGTTGGATGACCAGTCTGCGTCCGCAGGACAGGCAGGTAAAAATGGAGGTGGTGATGGGTGAGTGGAAAGAATTTAGATTAAATGAAATTGCTCAACTTGAAAAAAATAGTTGGAAAGTTGGTGATGAAGAACTTCCTTATATCGCACTTGAACATATAGTTGAAGGTGGATTAAGATTACAAGGAATTGGGGATTCAAATACTATTGCCAGTAATAAATTTCGTTTCAACTCTGATTGCTTTTTGTTCGGAAAACTCCGTCCATATTTCAGAAAACTATTTCGACCTAATTTTGAGGGAATATGCTCAACTGATATTTGGGTTGTAAAACCAAAAGGAGAAAACGACAAAGATTTTCTTTTCTATTTTTTCGCAAATCAAGAATTTGTTGATTTCACTTATTCAGGTTCGTCAGGAACAAGAATGCCAAGAGCTGATTGGAAATTTGTTGGCGAATCAAAATGGAATTTCCCAGAGCCAACCGAACAAAAAGCCATAGCCGAAGTGCTCAGCAGCTTAGACGACAAAATAGACCTGCTCCACCGCCAAAACAAAACCCTTGAACAGATGGCTGAAACGCTTTTTAGGCAGTGGTTTGTGGAAGAAGCTAAGGTTGATTGGGAGGATAGTGTTTTACCTGATGAATTTGACTTTATAATGGGGCAATCTCCAAAAGGAAGTTCATTTAACAAAGATGGAATTGGAACACCAATGTATCAAGGCAATGCAGATTTTGATTTTCGATTTCCTAATAGAAGAGTATATACAACAGAAGCAAAAAGATTAGCTCAAAAATTTGACACTTTAATAAGTGTAAGAGCACCAGTAGGAGAACAAAATATGGCGGTAGAAGAATGTTGTATTGGGCGTGGTGTCGCAGCGTTTAAGTATAAAGCAAATTCTGAGTATTACACTTATACATATTTCAAAATGTGGTCATTGATGGACGAAATAAAACAATTCAATAATGAAGGAACTGTTTTTGGTTCAATTAGCAAAACTGATTTTCAATCTTTATCAATCACAATTCCACCGCAAAACCTTGTTGATAAATTTCAGAATGAGGCAAAACCAATTGATGATAAGGTAATTGAAAACACAATCCAAATCCGCACCCTTGAAAAAATGCGTGATACATTATTGCCAAAATTGATGAGCGGTGAAATAACAATTAAAAAGTGAATTATTAATTATGAATATACTAATTGATACAGTAAGAATTTATGGTTTTCGAGGCTTGAGAAATATAGAAGTAAGCCTTGAACCATTTACCGTTTTAACAGGAATGAATAATACTGGCAAGACCTCATTCCATAAAGCCCTACAAGTTGTTTTGGGTAATAGACTTTTTATATCACCAGACGATTTTTATATATCAGAAACAGAAAAGGTTAATGAAATTATTGTTGACATTAGAATAGTTCCTATAGATAATGATGCTAAAAAAGCAAATAACTTTACTGATGAATGGCTTGAAATTTTTACCGATGATAGAATTATTGTTAATGCTGAAGGAGAGCAATTTATACCGCTCCGAACTGTTGTAACTATTGATTCAATTACAAATACATTTAAAACCAAACAATACATACAACAGGAATGGGTAGTTTTTAAAAATGAAGATGACAAGCATTGGTATCAATCAGAAAATGGAACTGAAAAACCATTTCATTTTGATGAAACTCCATTCTTTTACATGGATGCTCAACGTGACATTATCGAAGATATAAAAGTGCGCAATTCATATCTTGGTAAAATGCTTTCTAAAATAGAGTATTCTAAAAAAGATATTATTGCAATAGAAAAACAAATAAAAGAATTAAACGAACATGCGGTTGAGAGCAGCGATGTTCTTTCAAATATAGAAACAACACTTAAGGAACTTGATACGGCAATGGACAATACTAATAATGGTGTTGACATTACACCTTTTCCAAAAAAAGTAAGAGATTTAAACAAAGGTGTATCAATACAGTATTCTGATTTTTCCATGGAATATCACGGAATGGGTACACGTAGTTGGTCTTCTTTATTAACTCTCAAATCTTTTATTTCTCTATTTGCTAAAACTTCTGAAAATAACGATAAACCATTTTTTCCAATTATTGCAATTGAAGAACCAGAAGCGCACCTACACCCAAATGCACAGAAAAAGTTGTTTGGTCAAATTGCAGGAATACAAGGTCAAAAAATAATATCAACACATTCATCATATGTTGCAGGTTCTGCAGAATTAGAACAAATTAGAAGTTTTTACAAAGGACATGATGATGTGGTTTGCGGTAAGATTGATACTTCTGGTTTTTCTTCTGAAGATATTCGAAAAATAAAACGGCAAGTCATTAATACCAGAGGGGAATTATTCTTTTCAAAAGTAATAATATTCTGTGAAGGAGAAACAGAGGAACAAGCTATGCCAATATTTGCCGAAAAATATTTTGGCAAATCAACTATTGAAATCGGAATTGATTTTGTTGGCGTAGGTGGTCAAGGTAATTATTTGCCATTTTTAAGAGTTGCAGAATCTTTAAATATTCCTTGGTTTATTTTTAGTGATGCAGAAAATACATCTGGTAAAAATATTAAAGTGAGCGTACAAAATCAATTTTTAAAATGTGGTACTACTAAAACAGAAAGTGATAGTATTGTTTTTCTTAATGATGGGAACGATTATGAGAAACAGCTAATTAACGATGGTTTTGGAAGGGAAATTAAAAAAGCTATTGCTTCATTGGATATTTATAAGAATAAGAAACATCGAGAAGCAAAGGGAGCAAAGCGATTAAAAGAGATTGAGAGTTATGATAATGAAAAGTTGTATGAGATTTTCACAGGTAGTAAAACTCAATTTGGACCAGCAGTAGCTTATGCAATAATTGAAAGCAATAAAGATTTACCTCAAAAAATCATTGATTTGTTCGATAAGATAAAAGAGTCTTTAAATATAAAAAGATAGTTATGAAAGACATTATTGAATTGTCAGAAAAACAAGAGGAGGCTGTTTCTTATAAAAACGGGGCACTTCTGGTTCATGCAAGTGCAGGAAGTGGTAAAACACGTGTTCTTACCGAGAGAATAAAACGCTTACTTGATATTTCAAAGAAAAAAGTTCTTGCGATTACTTTTACTAATAAGGCTGGTGATGAAATGAGAGTACGATTAGGAGACTCTGAAAAAATAAAGTCTCAAGTTTTTATTGGAACATTTCATGGATTTTGCCAACAAGTAATAGAAATGCGTGGTAATCTGATTGGACTATCAAAAATGCCTCAAATTTTTGAACAAGAATCTGATAGATTGCTACTTATTGAACAAGCAATTCAATCTACACCATCATATTTATTAAAGTATAAAAATTTTGATGAAAAGAAACAGCGAGATTTTCGATACCGTACTTTAGAGTTTATTTCAAAAGTAAAAAGAGAATTGTTGACAGAAGAAGAACTATTAAATAAAACCAATAATAATGAAGATGCTGTCTTGCTATTTCATTCCTACCAAGAAATTTTGGCTTCTCAAAATGCAATTGATTTTGATGATTTAATAATGCTAACACATCGTTTATTTATTAATAATCCTTCCGTTGCTGCTCTATATCGCAGAACTTATGAGTATATCTGTATTGATGAAGCACAAGACCTAAATAATGCTCAATATCAATTATTAAAATCGATAACTAACGGTGAATATGAAAATGTAATGATGGTTGGAGACCCTAACCAATCAATCTTTGCTTTTAACGGCTCTTCATCTGATTATATGAATAAGAAATTCATCGAGGATTTTAATCCTAAAATTATTGAGTTAAAAGAAAATTATCGCTCTGCAAAGAAAGTAATTGAAGCAGCTGAAAAAATAATCCCAGATTCAAATGAAATTATCAATGCTGTTATACCTGGTATTTTTGAAGTCGTATCCTGTGAAAATGAAAGTACTGAAGCAGAATGGATTTTAGATAAAATTAATGAATTGATTTTGCTAAAAGAACATGATGATATTGAAGGACAAATTACTTATGAAAAAATTGCAATACTTGCTCGTAATAAGTACGTATTTGCAAAATTGGAGGAAGAATTAATTGATGCTTCCATCCCTTTTTATTATAAAATTACCCCGGGGGCAATAAAATTTGAATCTATTACAATGAATATATTTGATTTGGCTTTAAGAGTCAAATTGAATCCATCAGATAATTTGCACTTATCAAGGTTACTGCGTTTATTAGGTGTTTCGGGTGTGACAAGTTTACAAGATATTGGAAATTTTATTGATGTTGACCATTATAAAAAAGCGCTGGAATTAGTAATTGGACTAAAAGATGACGGAAGTAACTTAAAAAAGTCATTAAAGAATTTTTCCGTTTTTATTAAGGAAACCAATTCAATAAAAGAAGATGATGATAGAAAGATGATTTTGGATGAAATAAATGAAATTTTAAAGCATTGGACACAATACGCAAGAAAAACAGATAAGGAATCCTTAAATCAATTTAAAAATGCAATGGCTCTTGGTCAAACTCATCCATTAGCAACACCTAAAGGAATCACACTTAGTACAGTTCATACAATGAAAGGACAAGAATATGAAATTGTTTTTCTTATGGGTATGGATGATGGCACTTTCCCAGATTATAGAGCAGTTAGAAATGGTGGCATTGAAATGAAGCAGGAAAAGAACAACACCTACGTAGCATTTACAAGAGCAAGACGTTTTTTATATGTGACATTTCCTGAACAACGTTTAATGCCTTGGGGTGCAGTAAAGCATAGAACTATGTCAAGGTTTTTGAAAAAATTATCATGACTAAAATAACCGAAAACACCATAGAAGAATTTACAATAGAATTATTGGAACGATTGGGCTATCAATACATCTACGCACCTGATATTGCACACGATGGAGAAAGACCTGAAAGGAATTCTTATAAAGATGTTTTACTTACAGAAAGGCTGCAAAATGCTATCCGCAGAATTAATCCCAAAGTGCCAATTGATTCACAAGAAGAAGCATTAAAAGAAATTCAGCGAATAAATTCTCCTGAACTGCTTGCCAATAACGAAGCATTTCACAGAATGCTTACCGAAGGCATCAATGTTTCGTATCAAAAAGACGGGCATCAAAGAGGCGATTTGGTTTGGCTTATAGATTTTGAAAATCCTGAAAACAACGAATTTATTGTTGCCAATCAATTTACCGTTATTGAAAACGGAAACAATAAACGCCCCGATGTAATTCTATTTGTAAACGGTATTCCTCTCGTTGTAATAGAATTGAAAAATCCTGCTGATGAAAATGCTACGGTAAAATCGGCATTCAAACAATTACAGACTTACAAAGAAATCATCCCGAGCCTTTTTACTTACAATGGTTTTATGATTATTTCCGATGGTTTGGAAGCCAAAGCAGGTTCTTTATCTGCGGGATTAACCCGTTTTATGGCTTGGAAATCAGCAGACGGAAAAGAAGAAGCATCAAATTTGGTTAGCCAATTAGAAACGCTAATAAACGGAATGCTGAACAAAGAAACTCTGTTGGATTTAATCCGTCATTTCATTGTTTTTGAAAAATCAAAAAAGGAAGACACAAAAACAGGCATTGTAAGCATTTCAACAGTTAAGAAACTTGCAGCTTATCATCAATACTATGCAGTAAATAGAGCCGTAGAATCGACTTTAAGAGCAACAGGATATTCTTTAG
>BDSV01000010.1 GCA_002898075.1 bacterium BMS3Abin03 | reverse complement strand
GATTTCCAGTTTTTTTATTAATATTGCTTTATCTAGACAATTTCCTTTGTAATTTTCAAAATATACAATCCAATTATCAAATCTACCAGAGAAGTGATTGATTAAATCAAGTAGTTCTTCCTTTTTTTGCTCAATAAATGAGATTAATTCGTTTTCATATTCTTTTTCATCTATGAAAACGTCTAAATTTTCTTGAAAAGTTTTAATGTCTTCAGTAGAGGCCATAGCTCTTTTTTCTGCTATATTAACTATAATCTTTTCAAACTTGGAAGGCTTTTTCTGCCATATTTCTTCTAAATTAATTTCTTCGTAGTCACGAATTCGGGTTGCTCCAATATTGTCTTTGGGTTCTAATGCTTCTGTTCTTTCAGAAATCCAAATACTAAAATTTCCTCTCTTTTCTACTGAATACGATGTAACAAGATTTCTTTGATTATTTGATAATTTATGCACATCGTCAAACATAAAAAGAATCCTCCCACACATTTGTTTCTCTTTATAAATAAAATAATTTGGATTTAATGTTAGAAGTGAAAATAATTCATCATGACCTTCAATACTTTTTTCTTTTATTGGAAGGAAATTATCCATTAGATTATAAATTTTTTTCTCTGTATCTAGTGCCCAAGTATGCAACAGAGAAGCGGTACATGGGGTTTGCAAGTTCTTGTAGTAATTATTTTCATTTTTATAAACAAACTGAATATTTTCTAAATCATCAGGATATTTTAGCTTTTCTAATTCTAACAGACCAATAAGAGTAGCTAATGTAATCCTTGCATTTAATAATGCGAAAAAAAGTCTTTTTTTCTGGCCACTATTTAAACTTAAATCCTCAAGAATCTCATAATTTTTATTGCAAGATAAATATACTGCTAAAACTTCTATACCCTCTTCATTAATAACCTGTAATTTTTTAAGGAAATTAAACAATTCCCTATACTCTTGTGATTTACGAGAAAATATGTTAAACAAAGAACTTGGTTCAAAAATTCTTAACAGTGATGTCTTACCTCCTCCAGGTGAACTCCTTATAAATACGACATTATTCCATAATGAATCGTTTGAATTTTTCTCAATTAAATTATCTAAGACTATCGGACTATATAATCTAAGAAAATTAGCATCGGATTCTATTCTTTCAGATGCTCTCATCAAGAAAGGATTTCTGAATTTATTACTCATTCTTTGTGTCTACTAATTCTTGGGAAAAGACCCTTATATTTCTTATCGTCAGGGAACCAAATAATTGGCAACGAGTTATTTGGCGTATTGTGATGTAAAATTAATGGTAAGGCACATTCATCAAACCCTAAATATGGGCGATCATACTTTCCTTTTTTATAATGAACATCAACAATCGAATTATCAAAATATTTTTCAATCAAATTTATAAATTTTAAGTCTTGTAGAACCTCTTGTTTGATCGAATCATCAAGTATCTGGATAGCTTCAACAGTAAATAAAAAGTTTAATCTCAAATTTTCCTTGTATTGTTCAAAACCATCCGTAATAGTATCTAACGCATGTCTAGTTGCAATAAAGAATAGCACATGAATTTCAAGTTTCTTTATGTCAAATAATTTGTATAAACTATGTTTGTTAAAAATTGAATCAAGAAATTTGAGTATTTTCCCTTTAGATTCATTAAATCTAAAATAGCTTTTTCCGCTACCTGTAAAATCGTCGATTAAAAAAATTGTATTATATTTGCAATTAGGGTAATCTTTATTCAATTCTTTCAGAAAATCTGAAACTCTGCCTGCTGATATATCATATGTCCCATATACTTGTTCATTATTCAATCCTGAAGTTCTTCTTAATTGGTCAATTCGTGAGCCATCACTTAATGCTATAAATAATGATTGTCTTAAATTCTTTTTATAAATTGGATGATTAATAATTGTTCTGACTAAATAAGGGCTTTTATTTAATTCTTCGGCACTTTTCTTTATTAGGATAGGATTGATTTTATCCGAAAAAGCAATATCAACTAGATACGCGAGTTGTTCTGATGATATAAAAATCAATTTATTTCTGATAAAATTATAAGCAGTTATTTTCTCCTCTATCGTTCCAAATTGTTCTAACCAAACAGCTAAACTTTCAATAAACCTGATCCCAGGTGAAAACTGTTGATATTCATTATACTTATAGTCAGCAAGTGCTTGTAATAATGGCCTCTCATCAAATATCTCTTCGGGCTTCCAGTCCATAATTCTGGCTAATAATTGTTCAGCTAGTAAATCTCTCATTAAATTTTAAGTGTGAAGTTAGTTGAATGTATTGTCTTTATAAGTTTTAAGTATTCTAAACAAGCCTGCTCCTTCCTTTGACCCAATGGAGCTAGATTCCAACAAGATTCAGGATCTAAAGATACTTTGTCAACACTCAACGAAAATGGAGTTGAAAGTAGTTCGAAATCATTGCCTGGCCATTGCCCTTGATCACCTATACATAAACATGTGTTTGCTAACCCTTTTTGATTATTTAAATCACTACAAGCAAAAACCAAATTTAGTTTGGATGTAAAAGGTTTGACAATAATATCAATAGAGTGACCAGATTCAACAAGTCCCAAATTATTTTCCGCGTATTGTGCAAAAGTATTTAGTACGATGAACCTTACTGTATTCCAGTTTCCTTTATTCGCGATAATTACAGTCAATTGTGCGGGTCGAAGCTCAATCCTAAATGATGTAGAAGGATTCATTTTTGATTCGAGTATTTTTTTTAACTTAATCAAAGATTCATCTGGTGTTTTTGTTTTAACAGGATGAGAGTTATCATTTAGTGTACTTATATCAGAACCATTGTAATATCCAATCATTACATTCTTAAAATAATCACTAGGTATAGTTTGTTGTAAAACATTTCTTACGGACTGTCCTCTCCCTGTGGCAATACCTAAAGTGAATCCTGCTCTAACAATCTTGATTAATTCTTGTGAAAGTTGCTTTGACAACCCTGTATATCTATTTTTAGTAGAACAAATAGTGCCATCATAATCTAAAATTACAGCTCCAAATTTTGCTTTACGTAACTTATTAACAAATTCATAATATTTATATTTCCAAAATTCAAGTTCAGATTTAGATAACATAGATAATGACCGAATCCCTGTTTTTCTTTGAATTGCCAATTTTACTTTGTGAGATAATCCTAAAAAATCATTTTCCCTAATTATATTCGAATATCTTAAATTATACAAAATCCTACCGAAATGAGATACTTTTGGTTTCCCAGGATCGATGTTTTGTGCTGAACCTAATTGATTTATTAATAAAAATGCTTTTAACAATAAATCGATTGATGCGAAGGAAGATTTATATCCACTTTTAATGATTAATTTAGGTACTTGTTCAGGTAATGTATCAAGTGTTTTTTTTGCTAGCCCTGCATCAAAAGGTGTTACAATTGCTATGATTGCAGAATTTTTCCCTCTTTTTGCTAACCAATTATGTCTACCATGTCCAAAGTTTCTATAATCTGATATTAAAACAGAACCTAGAGCTGCCTCTGTAAATTTAGATTCAATATCTATTGCAACTGATTGGCCGCACCCCGCGTATAAAACATTATATGTAGTTGAAGCATCAACACGATTAAGAAATAATTGCAGTCTTTTGAAAAAACTAGGCGTGGGGTAATTCAAATTTTTGATTATTTTTTGGCTAAAAACTTTATAAAGAATTGTGAAAAATCCTACTAATGAGTTTGTAGCTAAAAAACCGTCTTTTCCAGTAGGGAGATTAAATTCAAAAGGTGTACAAATGGAATACTTTTTGGCAAGAGCTGTTAAAGCAGTATTCTCACTCATACAAAGAGTGATAATTCTTTTAGGCTCGCTTTCTATAACCTGTTTAAATCCAAACAAAATATCACTGTTATTTCCACCTGCGCTAATAAACAACAACTTTGATTTGCTTATTGCTTCTTTGGCGTAAAATAATTCAAGTGGTGTAATAGCCTTCGACATAAAACCGTTTTTTTGATAAAGCGATGCACCATAATAACAGGCACTTAAAGATCCCCCCGAACCTATGATATATAGTGGCTTATCTATATCCTCATAGATTGCATCCGAAATTTCTTTAATGTCTAAATTAATTGCCCACTTGAAAGTGTCATATATCTTTTCAATTTCCTTGCTAAATGGTTTTCCCATTGAAAATTTTACTAATTGTGGCTAATCATAGTT
>BDSV01000009.1 GCA_002898075.1 bacterium BMS3Abin03 | reverse complement strand
AAAGCTATGTACGAAGCCGAAGTAGGTGACGATGTTTTTAAAGAAGACCCGACTGTAAACAAGCTTGAAGAATATACCGCTGATTTGCTCGGGAAAGAAGCAGCACTGTTTGTGTCGAGCGGAGTAATGGGCAATCAAATATGTTTGAATGTGTTAACAAATCCCGGTGATGAAGTTATCTGCGATATTAACGCACACATATTTAATTATGAATCGGGTTCACCGGCAAAGCTTAGCGGCATTCAACTTTTTCCTGTGCAAGGTAAACTTGGTGTTATTACTGCCGAACAGGCAGAGCCATTAATCAGACCGAGAGATGCATATTACATGCCCCGTACAAAAGTTATTGAAGTAGAAAACACACATAACAGAGCAGGCGGTACAATCTGGTCGATGGAAAATATTATTGAATTGAAGAATCTTGCAAAAAAATACAATCTCTTTTATCATCTCGACGGTGCGAGGATATGGAATGCATCTGCGGAAACCGGAATCAGCGTAAAAGAATATGCTTCGCATTTCGATTCGATAAGCTGCTGTCTTTCTAAAGGTTTAGGCGCGCCTGTCGGTTCTGTAATTGCAGGAACAAAAGATTTTATTACGGAAGCTTTCCGGATTCGTAAATCGTGGGGCGGGGGAATGAGACAGGTTGGAATCCTTGCCGCTGCAGGTTTGTACGCACTTCAGAATAACAGGGAAAGATTAAAAGAAGATCACCGTCGTGCAAAATTTCTTGCGGAAAAAATAAACAAGATTAAAAACATCGAAATAAATCTTGATGCCGTTCATACGAATATTCTTTTATTCAAACCTTTAAATATTACTGTAAGCGAAGCGATGTCTGTCTGTAAAGAAAAAGGATTACTTCTTACTCAAGGCACGGTTAACTCTTTACGTGCTGTTACTCATTTGGATGTTGATGATGCGGATGTTGATAAAGCAGTAGCTATCTTAGCTGAGGTTTTTAGTTAATTATTATTGTTAGATTGCTGTATTGTTGAATTATTTAAAAGTTTTTTTAATAATGCAGTGATGAAAGAGGTTTTTATTTGCCCTTTAAGATTAAGCCGGAGCTGTTGCCCCGGCTCAATTGAGTTTATTCTACTTCAACAGTAAGAGTTTTTTAGTAGATAAAAAGCTGCCTGATATTAAACGGTAGAAGTAAATACCGCTTGGCAGGTTCGAAGCATCGAACTTAACGTAATAATCTCCTGCCGTTTTATTTTCATTTACTAATGTTGCAACTTCATTACCGAGAATATCATAAACTTTAAGTATAACTAATCCATTTTTTTCTAATGAGTAACTAATGGTAGTTGTTGGATTAAAGGGATTGGGGTAATTCTGTAAAAGTGAATAAGAAAATATTTGTTCTGTGTTTTTATTTGCTGATATCTTGCCCTTTTTAACATTACCATTAATCTCAACTTCGTTTGAATAATCAGATTCATTGATTAAATCAATAATAGCAGTAATCCTGTAAAAAATGTTATGTGCAACGCCACCAATCGGTGGTGTTATCTCCACAGTATTATCAATGTATTTATTGTCATATACAGTTGCTAATAAGTTCCAGTTGCCGGTATCAATTTTCCTATATACTCTGAATCCGTTTGTGGATGGAATTGAAGGATGGTCTCCCCACTCGAGCTTTGGATTATTATTATTGTTTGCTACGAATAGTGCTCTTGACCAATCAGTTATGTTGAAAGTTACGGGGTCATTTACAATAAAGTTTGTTACCATTCCCGTAATAAAGCCGTTATGTCTTAAATTTATTACCGAATTAGCCGATATAGTTAGAGTTTTGCCAAGTGGAATAGTAATTGTATCTGTAACAAGGTTTGTATTTTGCCAGGTAACATTTTGTGTAAGAGTTTGCTTTCCCCATGCTATTGTTGTTAGTGGATCACCGACTACTACGTTTCGGAAAGCCAAATAGGGAATACCTTGATATGCAGCATCAACCATTGAATATCCTATTGAATAAAGCGGAAAGAAAATACTGTCTTTACTTATAGTTGCCGTCGTTGGTTCATATGTATGGGCTGCACCTCCGCTACCACCAACCCGCACCCATTCAGTAATCATTCCTTGATTATCTTGTCTATTCCAAAGATTCAGTGTATCCATATAAAAACCGTTGAAACTTTCGTAAGTATTATATATTGATCCTTCAGGCTTTTCGAACGTAAATAAATAATTATAATTATAAGGCATTCCTGCATGCTTACCAGAAGATGTATAACCAATAACGGGCGTTGAAGATGAATAATAAATGTAATCTGTAAGATCTAATATATTATCGTATCCAATAAAGCTAAGATTATTTCTTGTTTCAATTGCATCACTTCTTAGCGCGTACACGCCCGGAGCATATGAATAGTGAGCGTCCAGTAAAAATAAATTATCCCCACTCAAATCTGGTTGGGCACTTCTATCAATTAATTCAATTACATCATTATATGTCAGACCATCAAGTCTGGATACTAAATAATTAATTTTATAATTGGAATCACCAAAGTAATCTGATTTAAATCTATATGCTCCTGAAAAATTTTTATCAACATAGAAATAAGGATTGGTTATTGAATCATAGTAAGTGTCGAAAACATCATCTAAAATTGAAAAATCAGGATTTGTTTGCGATAAAAAGCAAATTAAACCATCAAGGCTTACCATAGTTCTGTAATAATGTCCTACCCCTGCAAATTCAACATAAGGATTTATCTTTAGAGGGATACCTTTGCATAAAACTATGTACTTAATCTTTGATTTTAATGGCTGCCCATTTACATAAGTGGAATCTAAATAGTTTTGAATTGGATTCATGATATAGGTTATAAAATATTGCCAGGCGTGATTGGTATTAGGGTATTCCCAATTGAAATCCTTTATAATCTCGCCCTCAAACCACAATTGAATCTCATGATCATCAATCATAACAGGAGATGGTAAATATAAACCAATTGTATTTATTTCAGGAATGCCTCTTTTTGATGTATAGTAATTTTTTATGAACGTTGAAAGTGTATCGGATACGCTACTAGTAGTATCTCTATAAACCACTAATACTTCATCTGGTTGAGCAATGTTTTCATCTGTTGGTGGGAAATTATTAATTGGATAGACTGGGGGTGGTACAGGTTCTTCCTGCGGATAACAAAAAATAACAATTGCGAAAAAAAGAAAAGAGTTTTCATGACGACCTCCTAAAAATTTAAAAATTATTTAATTAGTAACATTTTCCCCATTAACGCTTTTTCACTATTTGAAATTTTATAAAAATAAACTCCGCTTTTCAAACTTTCTGCCGCGTAACTAATTTTATTTAAACCAGCACTCAGTTTTTCGAAAACTAATTTATCAACTTGTTCGCCAAGCACATTAAATATTTTCAATTCTATGTTACTGTCATAAGGTAGGTTGAAACTAATGATTGTTTGTGAATTAAATGGATTTGGGTAGTTGCCTAATAATTGAAAAGTGCGGATAGCCTGAAAATCTACAGTTAATATTTCAGAATATTCCATGGTGCCATTATAGTCAATTTGTCTTATTCTGTAATAGTTTAATCCGCTAATTGGATTCGTATCTGAGAAAGAATAATTGTGAGAATTAGTTGTTGTTCCTTTCCCTTCTAAGAATCCGATACCGTACCAGCCTGTCTCATCGAATTTCTTTTGCATCTCAAAACCTTTATTGTTCAATTCGCTTGCTGTTGTCCATCTAATGATGATTCGATTTCCACTAACCCCAGCCTCTAAATTGATTAATTCTACTGGTACTATTGTGGTATCAAGATATGAGTAAATTAAACCTGTATTACCTACTATGTAACCGTGGTTTCTATCAAAAAATTTTATGGAATTTCTGTCTGGTAAATCGTACTGATTCCAACTAACTCCTTCATCAAGTGAAACAAAAACTGCCCC
>BDSV01000008.1 GCA_002898075.1 bacterium BMS3Abin03 | reverse complement strand
AGAGAAGAAATTTTATAACCAGATTCAACCACTCTAAAACCGGTACTTTCAGCCAACTTTTTCAAGACCGGGTACTCTCTTAAAGATGCACCGTCAAAAATAACTAAAGCAGTTTTAGGGATCAGCAACTCATCCAATAAATTTGATTGTTGATTTGCCTCTGAAGCAAGTTCATCATAAACTCCACCGGCAGAGAAAAGTATTAATTCCTCCAACTTAAGAACTAATTTTTCTCCATCTTCAAAATAGGTCCTTATGTTTTTAAATCTATAATTTTCCTCTGACCAAACGTTATTGCTTAACCAATCATAAATAATCGGCAATCGCGAACCTTGAGTAAGAAGCATATTAAACATTTCTGTAAAAATGTTATTGTCTTTCATCTATAACTTCCGATTTCTTGATTTCAATGCCGAGTTCAGCTTTATATGAAGCACCTGGGAATGATGTTAGCTGCTCAGCCATTTGTTCAACCTGGGATTTACTAAAAGCACCATTTTTGGTTATTGCCAGTTCAAAATAAACATCACTTTGTCCGGTAAGCTGTCCGCGCAATGATACAGGTAATGTGTTTAATTCCACTTTGCTTTTATTAAAGTAAATAGTAAACCTTACTTTTCTAATAACCGCATCTTCAATATTGTTCAACTTTGAAGCAATTTCTTGCCGGAGCCCACCTGTTGAATTCAGATTAGTTGTATAAATATTTTGTATTTCTATTAGGTCAGAAACATCCGATGTTGTTTCTTCTTCAGATTCAAATTTTGCCGTAGCAGAATCTTCAACACTTTCTTTACCCGAAGGAACGGTTGTGCTTTTCGCTTCTCTTTCATCAAAAAATGGTTCAACAATAATTACATCACTCCACTCACTTTCAGAATAAGTAGGGTTGCTGCCGCAGAAACTCTTTCTACTGTGCGATAAACCTATTTTTTTTTCAACACAAAGGATTTTTATTGCATGTATTAAATTTGTATAAGCTAACAATACAGGAAATCCAAGAGTTTTTCTATAAATATCTAAAATTTGTTTTATGTTTAAATTTAGGATCCAATCTCCCTTCGATTCTTTTCGAAGTTCAATTCCCTTTAAAATATGTTCTTCAAATACCTGCCTTGGATAAACATTCTGCTTAAGATAATCAATCACATCCTGCCGCGTATATGCTTTGCTTAAAGATTCCAGCTCAAATTTCAGTTTACCGTTCTCAACTCTTATAATAACGTAAGAAAGTCCGGCTTTTCTGAAAGCATCATCAATATACTTCGCATTCTCAATTTCAATTCGTTCGTACTGCCGTTTTCTATCATAACTACTTGCACTTGTTTTAAGATCAGCAGCCGCTAATGAAAGTTTTGCCCACTTAATAATATCTTGGTTAGTAAATACACTAAAAGAATCTGATCTCGGTTCTAACAGGATTACTAAGTTCTGATTTTCTAACCCTTTATATAATTCTTCTCTTTCATTATCCTGCAATCTATTTGGTGAAAGCACAATCCGCGGTGAATTTTTATCTAATTGCATAAGTTGACTTTTTACTATCTTTAAATCTCTAAGAACCACTGCGGATGCATCATTAAAGACATATTTGCTCCATCTGTCCAACGCAAATTCAAGCGCTTTACCATCATCGATCCGTAATGATTTATACTCAACTTTTGCATACGGTTTTTCTTGCGTGTCAAAGAAGTAATTATCTTCTGTGTGCTGGAAAAAAGCCCCGTATTTTTCTAACGCAAATAGTGTGGTTGTATAATCATTATAATCAACATCTGGATTTATTATTTGGCGTGCTAATTCATAATCTTTAATGCCCTTAATATTACCTGTTGAGGATAGGGTTGCAATTAGTGTCGCTGATACGATCTCATTAGCAAGAACTCTTTCCTGCAAGTCGTTCAAATCGTTTTGGGCACATTGAATAAAAACCTGATTAGGATCCAAATCAATTAATAAATTACTAATTCCTTTATCATTTAAGTTAAGATGTGCTGCAGTTAATACATTAGCGATTTTATGGTTATTTCTAACAACCCTTCCAAGTAGTCCCAATGGTCCTCGATTGCCCTGGAAATTTTTTCTTAATACCCTGTTCATAAGCATATCCATTAGTTCCGGACTGAATGGATAGCTTTCTTTAAATTCGTCGATATACTTTTCATCAATCAGCACATCATTTCTTTTCCATTGGTTTACGTAACTCTGAACTACGGTCTCAACCTTTGCTTTGTCATGTAAACCGTAATTAGAAAATAATCTATGTAAAACAACTCTTTTCCTGTCCTGGGGTTCAGAAAACTTAATATCAATTCGGGGTACTCTTTTAAGTGTAGCTCCCGGCTCATTATTCGCATCGTATACCGAAGCAAAAATAGTTACCGAAGCATTTTCAGAACGATTTGCTTCCTCACTTAACATTTGTAAAAAACTTAAATTCTGTGCTTTCTGATGCTTATTGGGAATACTATCGAAACCCAGCTCAACCTCATCTAAAATTAATACTAACTGCTTCCCATTTAATGCTTCTCTTAACTTATCCAAGTTGGGTAGTGAATCTTTTTCAAGCAAGGTCGATGCATTTAGTTTTTCAAACACCAAGGTCCATAATGAGTCCATGGGGAAATCTGTAAACTTATGAATTGTCACTATAGCATTTTCAGGAAGAATGCATTCTAAATTATTCTTTTTCAACCATTCTTGTCCCAATCGTGAATTGGTGAAAAGATGGTAGATCAATAGTTCAAGATGTGATTTACCACTCCCTTTAAATCCCTCTAAAAGAAATAAACCGGCAGTGGGTTCTGAAGAATTAAATCGCTGATGTAAGTTTTCTAAAACTGTTTTAACATCTCCGGTTGGAAATGTCAAATTTAAAAACTCCTCCGGTGAAGTTTCAATCGTTTTTCTTTTTTTCGATCTTAAATTTTCAAGATCTATTATGCCCTGTATTCCCTCTTTTCTAAGAACTTCTTTTCGAGGAATTAAAATGTCTGAGAAACTCATTTTTTATACCTATTTTTATTTAGTTATTCAAAGATAGTATCAATTATTCTATTTGTCAAGAACATTTCTCGAATTCTTGAAATTGTTTCTCCGTTTTTAAAAAAATCAACAAAGATTCAATTTCTATTTCAGGTTCTATAATATCCATAATCATATTTTTGTTTTTTTATCAAGATATTATACAGATTATTTTTTTCACTTATAAAAAGATTGAATGTATTATTGAATGATTGAATGGTTAAAGCATTAAAATCCTTATCTCAGCCTCATTGTTTGGTTGGCGGCTATGCCGCACTAAAGATGAATGATAGAATAAACCACTATTCAACCTTTACCATTACACCTTCCAAATGGCTTGTAAATTCAGGAGCGTACATCCTTTGCATTGCTGTAATACAGTTTGAATACCCAACCACGTAAATTACTTTTAGTAACCCGGTCTTCAAATTACTAAAGCATAAAATATTTTGTAAGACGATATTCTGATATTATATTTACTGCGTGAAAACTAATGAATTAAAAAACAGAATTGATATAAGCAATTTCTCGGTTTCATCTCTTTTTGAAAACTCCGATGAGAAGGAATATTGGCAATCCAAATCATCATTAGAAAGGTTGGAAGCAGTAGAAATACTTCGACAAAGAGTTTATGGCTACAATCCACTTACCACCCGACTTCAAAGAATTCTTTCAATTACTAAACTCACTAAAACAAAAAAGCCAGCGAAAGACATATAGATTTAAACGATTTGGAAAAGCTTCCTTAAAAAATCAGGGGATAATATGAAATTAATTAATATCATCTCTAACCATTCAAAGGAACGTGTTTGGGCTGTTGCATTATTATTGATAATTACTCCTCTTGGTTTTTACACAAAATTCTATTCCGGACCTGCCGCAGACTGG
>BDSV01000007.1 GCA_002898075.1 bacterium BMS3Abin03 | reverse complement strand
TTCCGATCTAAATTGATTTCAATGGTTCCTTTACATTTTCAAATGTAGTAGAAATAAATCCTGCCATTGTAAGTTCATTTAATCTTGAGCAAAATTATCCGAATCCTTTTAATCCTTCAACAACAATTAATTTCTCTCTCCCTAATCCTTCAAACGTATCATTGAAAATATTTAATGCTTTAGGCGAAGATGTAAAAACTTTGTACGATGGATTTTTAGAAGCAGGGGTTCACTCTTTTAATTTTAATGCAGCCGGGCTTAGCAGCGGGGTGTACGTATATATATTAAAAGATAATGCCAATATACAGGTGAGAAAAATGATGCTTCTCAAATGAGATTTATTCAGTTGTATTTGTAAAACAGGAATTGCAATATATTTTTTGAGAGGATTGCTATTGTCATACATTATCAACGGCTTATTTTTAAAGTAAATTTTTTAAGGCATCCTCTAATTTTCCGAATTGAAAATTAAATCTGGAATTCAGCAGCTTATTGGCAGAAACTTTTTGACCCGATAATACCGACTCAGTTATCTCACCGATGATAATTTTTAATGCAGCTCTTGGTACAGGAACCAAAGCTGGTCTGTTAAGCACTCTGCCGAGAGTCTTGGTAAACTCTTTCATAGTAACTATTCCGGGTGCGGTACAATTTATCGGACCTCTTATAGATTCATTATTAATTGCGTGAATAAAAACACTTACAAGATCATCGATGTGAATCCAGGGGAACCATTGTTTACCGTTACCAAGATGCCCGCCAACGAATAGTTTAAAAGGTGTTAATAATTGTTTTAATACACCGCCTTCTTTACTGAGTACAAGACCAATACGTAAAGAAACTCTGCGAACACCGAACCGTTCAACTTTTTCAGCTTCCCGTTCCCAGTCATAACATAATTTGGAAAGGAAATCATTCCCCGGCATACTCTTTTCTGTTAATAATTCATCACCCCGGTTACCGTATATCCCGATAGCGGATGCGGTGATAAACACCCCGGGTTTAATTTTACATCTTTCTATTGCCGTAACGAGTTCTTTGGTACTGACTATTCTGCTATTGTATACTACCTCTTTATATTTAGCATCCCATCTTCTTGCAGCAAGGTTAGCGCCTGCTATATGAATTATTGCGTCTTTACCTTCTAAGAATTTTTTCCATTCTTCGGGATTTTTGTAATTCCACCTTACATATTCCTTTGCACCCTTCACTATTCTTTCCGCATTTTCGGGGTTGCGGGTGAATAATGTAATTTTATCATTTTGCTTTATTAATACAGTGGATAAAGCTTTTCCGATTAAACCTGTTGCCCCGGTTATAATTATTTCTTTGTTCATAATAACTCTAAAAACCGTTCTAATTTATTAATTAATATAAGACATATCTCAATTAATTATTCGCAAATTGATACAATACAAATAAATATCACCTAAAATATTTTGTTTTTGGTTATTATAAAAAGGCATAATTGTTGCCAAACTCAATATCCCTAAGTGTGTATAAAATAAATATTTATATGAATAATTACCTGATAATTGCAAAATATTTAGATGGAGAAATATCAAATGAATACTCTTTTTCTTAAAACCATTTCATTCTTTTATATGGTTATTTCCTTTAGTGTTTTAACGGGGGCGCAGACAGAAATAATCATTAATGAATTTTCGCAGGGTCCTGCGGGAACCTCGGGTGATTGGATTGAATTAGTCGTTACGGCTGATGGTACCAATATACAGGGTGTTTATTATGATGATGATAATACGTTAGCAACCGGCTCGTTAGGTAAAGAATATTCTGTTCAACTAAGAAAAACCTTAGCTGATTTTCAGAGTGTTAATAAAGGGTCTATCATCGTTATATACAGAGCGCCGAAAGATACAATATTGCCGGCAGATGACTTTGATTTTACCGATGGAAAAATTGTAATTCCTGATACCAATACTATATTTTTAGAACCTAACGGAAACGGTTTGCTGTTGAAAGCGGATAAGGATGAATTCGGAATATTTGTAGATAATGGTGATACTTCTGTTGTTGTCGGGATTCATGGCATTGCCTGGGGTGGTGAATCGGGAAATGCATCTTTATATTCAACTGGATGGGGCTATACAAAAATTGATTCGGTAAAAGCCGGGCAATCCGCGTTTTTTAGTGAAGGTGATCCAAGTCTAATTACAACTGTTGCCAACTGGACTATTCAGAATTCCTCTCTCGCAACTCCCGGCACACTCAACGGCGGAAATAATAATGCTTTACCTGTAGAACTCGTTTCGTTCTCGGCTATCCTGAAAGAAAATAAAATTCTGTTGAATTGGATGACCGCTACAGAAGTTAACAACTACGGTTTTGATATTGAACGCAAAGTAAACCTGCAAAACTGGCAAACCTTAGGATTCGTTGAGGGTCATGGCAACAGTAACTCGTCAAAAAAATATTCATTTTTAGATAACAATGTTGATATGGCTGGAGTTTATAAGTACCGGTTAAAACAAATAGATAACGACGGTAGTTATGAGTATTCAAAGACTATTGAAGTCAATTTTGGTATGCCTGATAAAATCGAGTTAAAGCAAAATTACCCGAATCCGTTCAATCCTTCCACAACTATAAGCTTTACTTTATCCAGTGATGAATTTGTAAGTCTCAAAGTATTTAATATGATAGGTGAAGAAGTAAAAACTTTATATGAAGGAATATTAGAAGCAGGAGTTTACAATTATAATTTTAATGCGGAAGGTTTGCCAAGCGGGGCGTATATTTATAAGCTTTCTACAACAAATTACGTTCAGGTAAAAAAGATGTCGCTTTTAAAGTAATGTATCAAATAGTAATAAATTAAAAAGCCCGAACCTTATTAGTTCGGGTTTTTTATGAATAAATTTTTTACGCGCTAATTGTTAAAGCGAATTATAAGGTGGCAAACATACGGTTAGCTTTAATTATAATACTCGCGGTTTAAATTTACCTGGCGGCAATTACTTTTATAGAATAGTCATTTGTAGTGAACTATCAGGAAGAATTTACACATCAACAGAAAAATGTTATTGGTAATGTAAACATTTTGATCCTTCCAATTCAGTATAATTATTTATTTCTTATATAGTTATAAAAAAAATTACTTACTGCTTATCCGGTGGCATAGAAATTGTTAAAACACGATTCGGAATAAGGTGTATAGAGCTTGAGGTTAAATCTTCCTTAAGTCTATCCAAATCAAAATTTATAATAAAGTACATCTTGCAAAAGATAAGTGAATTCATGCGTTTAAACGTCGCTTTAATTCTCTGTCCTTTTGAAAGAATTAACAAAAAAACATTTAGGATTATTTTTCTTGATTACAAAAAAAATCATTATCCTTATCGGATTTTTTGTATTAATGATATCTATAAACAACGTCTTACCGCAAGGTACCAATTCTTATATTTCTAAAAAATTTTATGGTTCGGTTGAGCAATCCGCTATTGTAATTGAGAAAGGGGCTGCTCTGTTCCTTGATGTTGTAACACTAAAAAATAGTCTGACTTATTCAGAACGAAAAATAAGTTTCGGTCTGCTTCCATTAATCAATAAAAATTATCTTCCGCAAAATGTAAAATTACTCGATTATGTAAATACAAAAGAGCATCTAAGCCAGTTTCAACCTTACCCGGCAGCTTCGACTTTTGAAGAAAAAATTCTCGAGGGAACAGTTAAAATTTATATATATTTTAACCCGGCGAGTGATATGAACACTTTCGAAAGTTTAACCGAAACTATGTTAAATTATAATTTGAGTTTCGGAATTGCCGTGGCGTTAGTAAGAGTTAAAAAT
>BDSV01000006.1 GCA_002898075.1 bacterium BMS3Abin03 | reverse complement strand
TTTGATTTAGTTGATTTACCATTTCCTTTGCGCAAAATGTCTATCAGCCCTTTGGGTATTTTGAAGAAAGAAGATAAAAGGTACAAAATCGAACGCGGGGTTTACAGTTATCCTTCCGTCGGTGATGCCGTAGTAATTCCAACGCATGAGCAGTTGCAATCAATTGTTGAAAACAAAGACGAAAATGCAAAGATTAAAATTGGAAATTCACCTCTTGCCGCAAATGCTCCTGTTTATGTGGACCCAGATAAATTGTTTGGCCGCCATGTTGCTGTATTGGGTAACACTGGAAGCGGTAAATCCTGTTCTGTCGCCGGATTGATTCGCTGGTCTCTGGATGCTGTAAAAAGCGAAATAGAGCCAAACAAAAACCCCAATGCTCGTTTTATCATTCTTGACCCTAATGGAGAATATACAAAAACTTTCGATGATATATCCGGGAAACTTAGAATCTTTAAAGTAGCTATTGATGAGAAAAAGAATGGATTCGAGCAGTTGGAAGTTCCTGCATGGATGTGGAACAGTTATGAATGGAGTTCAATTACTCAAGCAAGCGGACGAACACAACGACCGTTACTTAGGCGGGCTTTAAGAGAATTGAGGAATAGTAATACAGAGAGTAGTGAAGATGAACAATTAGTATTACGTCGCTATTTATCAAGCAATCTCGTTTCCTTAAAAAAAGCTCTTAATTATGGTGATTATAAAACTGAAGCAACAAAATTTGGTTTTCTATTAAAAAGTGTATCTGAAGATTTAGCACACAAGAAGGTAATTGATGCTGATATTGCATCTGCTATAAAGGAGGCATCAGAAAGATTATCTGAAATAATTAAACGCCGATACAAAACATTTATTGATAAAGTTACAAATGATAAAGTAGAGTATTATGTTGCATTTGAAGAAAACGATGTTGAAGAAGGCATTAATTCAATTGAAAGTATTCTAGGAAAAGTGGGAGGTCTTTTACAATACAAAGGGCCAGATGAAGACTCTCCCATTCATTTTAAAGGTGAGGATTTACCGAATCATTTGGAAAGATTAGCCCAAGAACAGAATGTACAACAGTTTCTGGATTTTCTTATTATGCGTGTCCGAACAATGCTTTCTGACACACGTATGTCTTCAATTATTGGAACCGAAACTGACATATCTCTTACGGACTGGTTAGAAAAGTATGTCGGTAAAAACAACGCGGAAAATGGAGAAATTACTGTTGTTGACCTTTCATTAGTGCCGCCGGACATTATTCACATCGTAGTAGCGGTAATGGCTCGGATTATTTTCGAAGCAATACAGAGTTACAAACGTAAATACGCAAAACTTTTGCCAACTGTTTTAGTTATGGAAGAAGCACACAATTTTATTAGTAGATATAATACAGACAATGAAGAGTTTTCTCCTTCCAGATTATGCAGTCAAGCATTTGAAAAAATTGCGAAAGAGGGAAGAAAATTCGGACTTGGCTTATTACTTTCCTCTCAAAGGCCCTCAGAGCTTTCACCCACAGTTCTATCTCAATGTAATACATTTCTATTACATCGCTTAGTCAATGACAGAGACCAAGAGCTCGTTAAAAGATTTGTACCGGATAATCTCGGCAGTATACTAAACGAACTACCTGTTTTACCCACAAAAAAAGCTATACTTCTCGGTTGGGCTGCCCCTGTTCCAATTCTTATTGATATGAATGAATTAAAAAAAGAGCATCAACCGGATTCCAAAGATCCTGATTTCTGGGATGTATGGACGGGAAGAGAAGAACGTAAAATTAATTGGAAAGAAATTGTAGATGAATGGCAAAAAGAAGGAGATAATGAATAAAATTAATCCGTAACTTTTCCTAAAAATACGTAATAGTATTGAAAAGATAGCCGAAATCATTAGGATATTCGGTTTTTTTGTCATAAATTACTGTTACGTATTTACGTAATTATATGAGGTTTATTATGGCTAAGCATCCACAATGGGCTACAAAGCACAAAAGAAAAAGAACAGAACTTAGACTGATTAACGGACGATATTACCTATATGAAGTATCAAGCAAATGGGATCCGGATAAAAAAAGATCGAAAAAGATTACCGGCAAACTATTAGGTAGAATCACTAAGGAAGACGGATTTATTGAATCGGAAAAAGCAAAACTTCGTAAACAAAGCCTTATTGTCTCTAATTTAAGTGTAAAAGAATACGGTATTACTGCATTTATTGACAATCATTTAAGCCGATACAAAGATTTATTGGAAAAATACTTCCCGGAACAATGGAAAATCATTTTAGTTTTAACCTATGGACGCTTAATATACCAAAGCCCTTTGAAGAGAATAGCTTTCCATTATACTCATAGTTATCTGTCCGAACAATACAAAGGACTATCGCTTTCTGCGAAATCGCTATCTGTATTTTTAAGAGAATTAGGAACTGATAGAAAGGCTATTACAGATTTCTTCAAAGAATTTACAAATGGCAAAAACAATATTATATTCGACGGAACCGATTTAATAAGCTATTCCAGAAAAATGGAAATTACAAAACTATCTAAAAGTAAGAAGGGTAATTTTCAAAACCTGATAAATTTAATATTCGCTTTCTCCGTAGATTTACAACTGCCGGTTTATTATCGCATCGTAGCGGGGAATATCAAAGATATTAAAGCATTCAAATTATCTCTGACGGAATCCCAAATAAGTAATGCCGTTATTATAGCCGATAAAGGTTTTTATTCTCAAAAGAATATAGAGGAGCTAAATGGTGAGAAATTGAAATATATTATCCCGCTTAAAAGGAACAATAAGCTTATTAAATACAACAAAGTGAAAACAACAAATAAAAAGAGTTATGAGGGATTCTTCAAATATCAGGGTCGCATTATATGGTTCTACACGCACCCGGCTGGCAGAGAAACAATAAACGTTTATCTTGACGAAGAATTAAAAACAAAAGAAACCAAGGATTACTTAAATCGAATAGAGACACTTCCGGATAATTATAATATTAATACATTTTATAACAAACAGAACACTTTTGGAACAATAGCCTTTATTCACAATACCGACAAAACACCGGAAGAAACCTATGTGGATTATAAAAGCAGAGGACAAGTTGAGACGATGATAGATACCTTAAAAAACATTATCGATGCAGATAAAAGCTATATGCAGGATGAACAAGCATTAGAGGCGTGGACATTTATCAATTATATTGCCCTACATTGGTATTACAGAATATATCAGTTGTTGGTAAAGAATGAATTAACCAATAAATATTCTCCGATGGATTTTTTACTTTTTCTTAAGGAAATCAGAAAAGTAAAAATAAACGATAAATGGTATTTGGCTGAAACTATCACCAAAACCAAAGATTTATTAGAGCGATTGAAAATACATATTACGTAAAATTGGAAATGTTACGGATTAATATCCTGTTACGATTTGGCAGAAAATAACAAATAACAAATTTCAGAATTTCAATAATATCCAAATTCAAAATATCAATGTTCGAAAATAGTTTGGAATTTTAATAATTGAGATTTGAATTTT
>BDSV01000005.1 GCA_002898075.1 bacterium BMS3Abin03 | reverse complement strand
GCCTGATTTAAGTTTATCCTTTTTCTCTTCACTAACGGTATGAATGTAGGCGCGGATATTTCCCAAATGACTTAATGGCTGCACTTGAGTTGTATCCTTTTCGATACCGTCCCCGGTTATGTAAGTTATTCGTGAAACAAGGTATTTATTATCCCTTATGTAATAAGTTGCCTGTTCAAAACCGGGATATGCAGGGAAAAGACCGTAAAACTCTTTTTCATAACGATGTATTGTATCACCCAAAGTTGGATAAAGCTGTATTAAGCTGTCTCTTTGCTGTGCAAAGGAAAATGATTTGAATGAAAAAAGAACAATCATTAAAAACAAAATTGTTAATTGCTTTTTCATTTTTGCCTCCTTACTTGATAACTTAATTTCTTTCCTATTGATAACTATATTTATTATGATAATTGTTAACCCTATATAAATTCTTAAATTCATACTTCAGTTTGTTGTAGTCAGCATCCGATTTTATCTCAATTAACTGATCATCAGTGGAAGATATTAGTCCGACTATAAGTCCGGTAGCTGCGCCAAAGAGACCAAGTCCAATTCCCAAGTATGATGCTTTTTGTCCGGCAGTCATTCTAAAAAATGTTCCTGGAGGATCGTCCCCGGATAAATATCCTAAAGCTGCACCGAAAATTACTCCAGCCACACCACCCCATAAAGCTGAAGTACCGATATTGGATTCGCCGGGAATGAAAACACTTTTTATTTGATTTTTGGGCAGCGTAATTAAATCGATATTTGTTTCATATTCTGATTCCGAAGGATTTAGTGCAGGAGCATATAAAATCATTGTATTATTATCTATCGTTACCAATTTAGCGGTAAGGGTTTTTTCATCAACTGTGGTTATTGTTACTAATTTACCCGAGTTTAACGCATCCTTCCTTGATTCGTAAACAGTATGAATGTGAGCTCGGATATTTCCCAAAAGGTTTAACGGCTGCACAAGGGTTGTGTCCTTCTCAACTCCTTTTGCGTTTATGTAAGTTATTCGTGAAACCAGGTATTTATTATCCCTTATGTAATAAGTTGCCTGTTCAAAACCGGGAAATGATGTGAAAAGACCGTAAAACTCTTTTTCAACACGATAGATTGTATCGCCAAGGGTAGGATAAATCTGTATTAAGCTGTCTCTTTGCTGTGCAAAGGAAATTGATTTGAAGGGGAAAAGAACAACTAATAAAAACAAAATTGTTAATTGCTTTTTCATTTCTGCCTCCTTAAATAACGTTATAAAATGTCATCTAATTTGCAATCAAAATGTAATAAATCAGGCAAATAGTATTGTCATGAAAATGTAAAGGGATTGTAAAAATTTTGAATCTTGCTATAAATATTTGCGATGATGATTATATTTTGATAAAGAGATGACATCTTTCTTTCTTTTAAAAAGATGTCATCTCTACTTTTTGCTTAAGGTGAATTAAATAATTAATCCCTACCTGTCTTCATAAAACGGGTCGGGATTCAAAATAATAATTTTTAGATGTTGCTAACAAACTGAAAAGTCACCTTACCAAAATCATCTTCTTAATTTCAATAAAATTATCCGTTACCAATCGGTAAAAATAGACTCCACTCGATAAACCGCTTGCATTCCATTCAACTTCATAAGTGCCTGCCGGTTTTTCTTCGTTAACCAGTGTAGCTACTTCATTACCGAGAAGATCAAATACTTTTAATACTACATTTGATTTTACCGGAATGCCATAGCTAATAATTGTAGTGGGATTAAAGGGATTCGGATAATTTTGTAATAACTGATAAGTTGCAGGAGCTATATCATTTATGAATACTTCATCGCTATATTTATAGCTTCCGTCATAATCTATTTGCTTTAGTCTATAAATAAGTGAATTAGCGTTTAAATCAGATACATTATCAACATAGTTGTAATTATTTATTTCGGTTGTTGTACCAGCACCTTCTACAAATCCTATCCTAACCCAATTACCGGAAGTCCCGCCTTCGGGAGTATTTAGAACGGCTTTTCTTTCAATTTCGAAACCGAGATTGTTGGTTTCAGTTGCTGTAGTCCAATTGAGAGTAACCTTCCCGGATTCAGAGGTAGCGGTGAAGGAAGTAATCTCAACAGGTACATTATTAGCATCGAAGTTCAGATCATAAAGAATTTGAGAGTTCTCAGCTAATCCTTTCGTTATTGTTATTGAGTTCAAAGCATCGTTTCCTTGTCCCACAACGTAAGCAGCAAAGATTTCAATTTCCTTTCCCGCTTCGAGAGTGAAGGGCCCAATATTCTGCATTTGTCTTTGATCGACCGGTGTAATATTTATCCAACCGTAATTAGTTACAGGATCACCGGAATACCAGAACATGGGATTAACATCTGCGCAATTTACACCACCTCTAACTTCGCCATAAGACCAATTGCAGGGATCAATCACGTCACCAAGTCTTGTTAATCCAAGCATAAAATTTCTGGCTTCGTCTTTATTACTTGGATCATTTAGGTTTGGATCACCATTTATATAATGAA
>BDSV01000004.1 GCA_002898075.1 bacterium BMS3Abin03 | reverse complement strand
CCGTTCAAGGAACAAACGGGGAATTAAAAAATAAGCTGCTGAATATTGGACAGAATTTATCGGAAATATATCCCCGTTATTTTAATGATTTTACCTTTGCACCCCACGAGGGGGGTCAAGATAAAAAAGCTTACATATTAAAATCCGTAGGCAGGTATGAAACAGATACGGCTTATGTTATGATGAAAGGAAATAACCTTACAAGTACAGGCGACGAAAGCATAATACCAAAAGAGAATAAACTTTACGATAACTATCCGAACCCGTTCAACCCGTCAACACAAATAAAATACTCTGTAAAAGAACAGGGATTGGTTAATCTGAAAGTTTACGATTCGTTAGGTGAAGTAGTAGCCGAACTTGTAAATCAAACACAGCCTGCAGGAACATACACTGTAAACTTCAATGCAAGAAATCTTGCAAGCGGAATATATTTCTACTCGATAGAAGCAAAAGATTATTATAAAGTAAAAAAGATGATCCTGCTGAAATAAAAATTCGTAGGTCGAGCTGCAAGGTCGCCCAAACTAAAAAGAAGAGATGACATTTTTTCATAAAGCGAAGATGTCATCTCTTTGCCACGAAAGGATCTTTCAGGCAAAGAAGAAGACGTAGAAGCCCTCGCCAATTCTTTTGCCGTGGAACAGATAGATAAGTTTAATAAGAACTAATAACGTTATAACCCGATTGATATTATCCCTTTTAAAATTTTTTTATATGCAGAGATATTAACTTATTAACTTAACCTACGCAAAGTTGTCATTCTGAACGAAACGGAGTGAAGTGAAGAATCTAAAGAATTATAATTTCCCCGCCAATATTTTTTACAATGGTTATTTCTTACCGGCATTAGCGTTACTTTTTTACTCAAAAAAAAAATAGCTTTTTTAGAGTATTTTTTATGGGAATAATTTTTGATAAATTAAATATGTTATTTACCGGGGTAATGGGCAATGAAAAACTTTTCACATAAAGAAAATACACTTCTTATTAAGGTCAACTCTATCATTAGTGTAGTCGGGTTTAATACATTCTGTTCTGGGAAATTAAAATTTTTTAATACCATTATTAAACCTGCTGTAACTTTTATATCTATAATGATACCGGTTTTGGTTTTAAATTTAACTTCCTGTGATACAATAGATAATAATAAAGTTGAACCCCCTCCGCCATTGCCCGATGATGCCGCATTGTATCTTTCTATGGATGGAGTAAAGGCAGGTCTATGGGTATTAAATGCAAACTCCCTCAAATTAGTTGATAGTATGATAACAGTACCGGCTGTTCCCTGGTACGTAGAATTTTCGCCTGATTACAATATATGGTATTCAATTTGGGGAAGGTTAGGGAATGAAAAACTTTATTCGGGAACTACCTCTCCCCTTAAGGTTTTAAATAGTGTCCAGTTATTAGATGCAAAGTCCGGTTTGGTTAAAAGTCCGGACGATAATTATTTAATTGCATACTTAAATAAAGGTATTGATATTTTTGACCGCACTACAATGAACCTGATACTGCATGATACTTCATTAGGGGGAGGAAAGTGGACAAGAATTGCAATGTCAAAGCATCAGGACAGATTTTATTTTACAATAAGGAGACCTGACAGAGAATTAATAGGATTTGGTTTATTCGATCTTAATGAATTAAAAATAATTGATAGTGTTCTTGTTTTCAATCCTGACGAATATCCTCATATGGAAGATGCCGACCTTGTCCTTTCACCGGATGACAGGCAATTATACTTATCAGTATGGAACTGGAGGCATGGAGGGGGCTTTAATTCTTTTTTTGTTATTGATGTGATTGAAAAGAAAATTATTGGAGAGTTTCCCTGCGGACCATTTGCTCAATTAGCAGTTAGTCCGGATGGTAAAAGTGTTTATATAAGTAATCCTAATGGATATCTTTATGGTTTCCAAAGTAACGAAAGGATGCTTCGTTATGATGTTGTTACAAATACTATGCATAAATTTTTGGATATTGGAGGGACTGATAGGATAGTTGTTGCCGACGATAACAGGACAATTTTTATTACAACGATTTATGGTGGAGATATTATAAAAGTAGACGCAAATACAAAAAAGGTAATAGGAAGATTTCCATTACCGTTAGATTCTCTTGGTCGCGCTACAAACACTACACGTAATATTACTTTGGGAAGATATTTTACTAAAAACTAATAAAGGAGGTGAAAATATAATTACAAAAAAACACCGCCATTGTGCCCGTAACACAATGGCGGCCATAATACACAAACATCGGCGTCTAAAGATTGGTGTTGGTTTTAACCAACATAGATACCGCTTTGTTTGTTTAACAAATATAATAATTAGTGTTCTTTTTACCAATCTATAAGAAGACATAATCTGTTGGAGGGAATCTATGAAACACTTACTAATCATTTTGGTTTTAATCTCAGCTATTTTTTCCCCTTCTAGAATTTATGCGGGTGGAAATTATTATTGGGCAGGAGATAAAAAAGTAAGCATTACTACTGATCGCACTACATTAGTTATTTTTTTCAAAAACGAGTATAGATATAAAAATCAGATAAAAAGATACAATGAATTTAGAGATATTTTGAAAACCACAATATCAGATGATAAAAGAATGGTAGTCATTCAGTTTAGTCAAGAGCAGTTTAAATCCAAATTAGAAATTTTTAAAAACCTGAATTTAACAACTAGTGATATTGAATGGTGTTCTTTTGGATATAAAGAGAATGGAGTTACAGCACTTCGCCCAACTAACAGGATATCATTCAAGCTTAAATCCGGCTTTACAAAAAACGATTTAAGAAAATTTATGGAAGATAAAGCAATATTTGATAATACTAATTTTGGAACCTTGATGATAAAAGCAAATAAAATAAATTTAGATGTAGTATCACTAGCAAACGAAATTTATGAAAGTGGAGTGGCGGTATATTGTTTGCCGGATTTTATTGCAAATATTACTAAACTGGAGGACCCGCTCTATTCACAGCAATATTATCTAAATCACACGGGTCAATTTGGTGGTTTTGCATACGATATCGATATTGATGCAACTGAAGCCTGGGATATTACAAAAGGTTCTTCAAATATTATAGTTGCTGTAATTGATGATGGGGTAGAAGATCATGAAGATCTAAAAGATGAATATAACAACAGTAAAATAATCGGTGGATTTACACCACACACTGGTGGTAATGGGGAGCCTTCACTCTCTACAGATGGTCATGCTGAAGCATGTGCTGGTATAATCGCTGCATCCCATAACAATCTGGATGTAAGAGGTATTGCACCAAATATTAAGTTGTTAACCGTAAATATCTTTGCTCCTGGGACTAGTAATCAGGAAGTAGCTGATGGAATTAGTTGGGCTAGTGACAATGGGGCGGATATCCTCAGTAATTCTTGGGGTTATACTTGCAACGCTGCGGGCATCAATATCCCTCAAATAACAGATGCAATTAATTACGCAAGAACGCAGGGTAGAGACCAAAAAGGATGTGTGGTTGTATTTGCTGCTGGTAACAACTATCCTCAGGATAAATGCGGTTATGGTCCTCCAGGATATATAGAATTTCCGGCAACAGTTATTGGTGTACTATGCATTAGTGGTTCAAACTATAATGGAAATATCGCCTCATATAGTTCACGCGGAAGTTGAATAGATGTTACTGCCCTTGGTGGAGAGAATGATATCCGCACTTTAGATAGAATGGGTAGTAACGGATATAATTCAGGAAATTCTATGTCAGACTTTGACGGCACATCTGCTGCTTGTCCCCAGGTTTCTGGTGTAGCTGCACTTATTCTTTCAGTTAATCCAAATCTTACAGAACAACAAGTACGAGATATAATTACTTCAAACGCTACTGATATGGGAGTTTCTGGTAAAGATGATTTGTTTGGATGGGGCAGGGTAAATGCAGCACTTTCAGTTGCAGAAGCATATTCCCTAGCAAATTCAGAATACACATTCAATGATGGTTCGGCTGGGTTAAGTCTTTATTCAAGTAACTATTCTATGACATTTACTGCTCCACCAAGAGGAGACTTATCAGCAGGTAGTTATTTGGTAGATCGGTATTATGTAGATGCCACTATAGACGGGTTTGCAACCGAACCTCAAGGATGGTACACTTCAGCATACGGTTTTTCCTGGGCAAATCCTAATGATGCTAGCCGTTATTTACTCAAAGAAACAACGAGCAGTTCAATTCATTTCCAAACAGTGTTTTATTTTATCAAGGAGACTATCCCTCCAACAGGCACAATCAACAAATGGGCACCCTTTGATCCTAATCCATCTAACTTAAGAAAGTATGGTGTATTGGGTATTCCACTTATTCCCCCAATAATCTCTGAACTAACTCAAGATCCAGATCCAGTTTGCAGAGATGCTACAACTACAATTACTTGTATACTTTCTCAAGGGCAATATGGTTCAACTTATATCTGGACACCGCACGATTTACCTGCTGGTTCAGATTATCAACCGCACGGTAGCTATTGCGATGTATATATTGGCCCTTTAACAGAATATGGAAGTGATGCACCATTAGCGTCAATAGACTGCTATGTTAGCAATGATGCCGGAAATAGTTTTATGAACAGAACTATATTGATAGATAACAGCTGTGTTGGATGCCCAACCCTTGCTTTTGAGAATGAAGGAGAACTTGTTGATGAAAATCCTCTGCTTATAACTTCACTGAGCAACCCGGGCACAGATGTTACTGATTATTACCTTATACAAACTCCGGTAGTGCCTGTTGGTGATGAAATTAACTTTACAATCCACGAACCCTCAGACAGAACATACCTGGCTGGATCAGGCAGAACTTTTCAAAGTTAAAGTTAACCATAATGAGTTTGTAGCCGTAACGGATTCCGGTGATATTGTTAACTACAGAAAGCCGCTTTTCCCTTTCACTATAACACTAAATGATACCTTGGATGTTTCATATCTGCTGAGCGATCTTGATAGTCTTATGCTGGATATTTCCGCAGGCGATAAGCTAAAAGTAGAGTTGAACACAAGAGCTATGAGCGGTGAAGGAAATGATAATATGATTCTTGGCGGTATCGAACCACCACCACCTGCAAAAAAGATTATGGGCAATATCAAATTCTTAGCATCGGATTATAATGATAATTCTGGTTCCATCAATAAAGGTAAATTTATGAACTTCGGCTCCTTCTACTTCAGACCGAATATGAGTATTATTTGCAAAAGACTGGGCAATTTACAAAACGGGGATCTTGAAATACTCTTCAATAAAGATGCAGAATTGGATTACCTTGTTATAGCAAGAAACCTTAGAACCGCGAGAATAAAAAGCCTCGAGATATTAAGTGCTGTTCACAATACAACAGGTGATGTAAAAGATAAGTTGTTAAATGTTGATCAAAACTATGCGGAAATATACCCTGGTGATTTTATTGATTTTACCTTTGCCTCAACTCCCGGGAATCAAAATAAAAAAGCTTACATATTAAAAACTGTCGGCAGGTATGAAACCGATTCGGCTTATGTTATGAAAAAAGGGAATAACCTCACAACCCAAGAAGATGAAAGCATAATACCAAAAGAGAATAAACTGTTCGATAACTATCCAAACCCGTTTAACCCGT
>BDSV01000003.1 GCA_002898075.1 bacterium BMS3Abin03 | reverse complement strand
TATACCCGGATTGAGCAATCTCCCATGATATTCCACTGTTTGAAGAATATAAAATAGTTTGTGAACGGGCTCCGCAAATTCCAAAACTATCTATAAAGGAAACAGAAAGAAGATCATCTGTTACCCCACTATTAATCGTTTCCCAGTTTATTCCTCCATCGGATGATCGAATTATTGTACCCGAATTTCCAACGCACAAAATATTATCTGTATCAAAAATAAAGACATCATTGAGTTTAACTGAAGCAGGGTTCGGTATTGTTTGCCAGCTCTTGCCGCTATCGAGTGAATTAATAATCGTTCCAAAATCGCCGCAAGCATAACCAACACCATCATTAGTAAAATAAATAGAATTTAGATTTTCTGTGATATCTAATTTTACTATATTCCAACCTGCTTGCTGCGGGTATGTATTGAATTGTAGAATAATAATTACTAATACAAACAGATAATTTTTTTTCATTTCGTCAACCTTTTATTTGATTAATATCCACGACAAGGTCGGGATTACTCGTTAAGTTCCTCATAGTCACTTAACAAGCAACATTTTTTTTGTATCCACAAACGAGCCGGCTCTCAGTTGATAGAAATATATTCCGCTTGGCAAACCTTCAGCGTTGAATTCAACTTCATATTCCCCGACGGGTTTTTCTTCGTTAACTAATGTCGCTACTTCGTTTCCTAAGACATCGTAAACTTTTAGTGTCACAAAACTTCTCTTTGGTAATTGGTAATTTATTTTTGTACTAGGATTAAATGGGTTGGGGTAGTTTTGTTTAATGCCGTATCTCATGGGGGGACTTAGTAAATCATTCTGTATTCCACTAGTTGCTGGAAGTGTTACTTTGGAAATGTGCCAAGCACTTACACCGCCTAATACTGTCCTAAGTATGATTCCACTTGTATCTATTTCATGAACTCCACCTATATTTGTTACTAGATAATTTCCATTAGACAACTTGATGGCCCCTCTCAACAACATCATCGGTTCTAATTCTTTAATAAAGTTACTATTATAATCAAAAATGTGTATACCTTGCGGATTTAACTCGTTATCAACAGCGACTACAATATTTGAGTCGGCCGTCATGCTAATCTCGTTTGGAAAATCTAGTCCCGTCGCAAAATTACCCAAATAATTTCCGTTTATGCCATAAGTTCTAATATTATTACTTAAATCGCCGATCAAATAGTCATTTTTTCTTTTGAAAATATAAACAGGTCCCGATAACCCACCCTGACCATTAGCAATAAAATTTCCCATATAATCGCCATCGGCGTTAAATCTTGCTATAGAATTAGCATTAGTACCCAATTGTACAGTAACAAGAATAGTATCGTTTCCAAGAAATATATGACTTCTGTTCCCATCCAAAATCGAAGTATTCGTTCCACCCTTGGGAATAAATTGTCTAATAAATGAACCATCCATATCGAACTCAAAAATCACGTCTTTTCCAAAATCGCAAATAGAGATTGTGTTCCAGGGCGTTAGTAACGCTTGCATAGGGAAATCTAATATTACATTCGGTGGAATAAAACAGGTATCTATCAGATCCCCGTTATCAGAATTGAACATCATAACACTATTAGTGGATGTCTCTGGTATTAGAAGAAAAGTACTATCTGAATAAACAGTCTTTCTTGAAAAGCTTATTAAATTCAAATCATTAGTTGAAACTTTATTCCCATAGCTTATCCTGGCTTTCTCCAAATTGTATAGTTCTTTTATAGTGTTAAAAAAATACGACCTGCAGTTTAAAGTTGGATGTGTTAGATTTGTTATTGCAACATAAACTGGTTCCCCATTTTTGATTCCTAGGGCTTCAATATATACACCCGACTCAGTATAAATGTTAATAGGTAAACCTAGTTCAGTTGCTAATCTATGAGAGGATACCACTAAATTGGGATTAATTTCTCCAGAGAGGATTAATGTTTTAGCATCCATCATAGTCTGATCCTGAGCAAAAATATTAACAGTTAAAAGGGCGCTAATAATTAGAGTTAAAATGTTTTTAAATAAAGAGTACATTTTCTCACCTTAATTAAATTACTAAAACAATTTTTGCTTTAGAATAAACTTAATGTTATTACAATAATGGTTCAATCATTTAAAACAATCCTCAAATTTCCGTCTCAACCTTTTATCAGAAATACATTCAACAATAAAATTTTATTTCAACAAAATCATCTTTCTTGTTTTAATATACGAACCTGCAATTAATCTATAAAAATATATTCCACTCGGCAGACCTTTAGCGTTGAATTCAACTTCATATTCTCCAGCGGGTTTTTCTTCGTTTACTAATGTCGCAACTTCGTTTCCGAGAACATCGTACACAACGAGTTTTACGTGCTGCAACCCACCCCTTCCGTCCCCTCCAGGGAGGGGAGACTGCGGAATTGTAAACTTTATTTTTGTTGAGGGGTTAAACGGGTTGGGGTAATTCTGCGATAGAATATAATGGGTGGGAAAAAATTCATTTTCCAATCCTGTAACAATATTATCAATTCTAACTAACCAAACATCATGATTGCCGTCTCCATATTTATCAAACTCACCTGTTAAAATTAATCCATTATCATTCGTCTTATTAATATCAAATCCAAAATCATTATATAATCCACCAATTGTTTTTGTCCAAATAGCATCCCCATTAAAATTAGTTTTTATAATGAATGCATCTCTCTCTGTAGAACCTTCATTATACGTATAACCGCCAAGAACAAATCCATCTTCAAATAATTCAATCGCATAAGCTTTATCATCAGATTCTCCCCCATAATGTTTTGACCATAAAGTATCTCCATTAAGATTAACCCGTACTAAATAACAATCGTAGTCACCTATTCCGTATGAAGTAGTATATCCTGCAATAATAAATCCGCCGTCGTCCAACTCAAGGACGTCTTCTCCAAAATCAGATCCTTGTTTTCCATAATGTTTTATCCAGACAGTATCTCCAGTGGAATCCAATCTAATTAAGTAAACATCGTGATTTAAACCGAATGATTGAGTATAACCTGTGATGATATAACCTCCATTTTTAGATTGTATAATTGATGCACCATATTCCTCCTGGCTTCCACCAATTCTTCTTGTCCATAATGTATCACCCGTTTCATTAAACTTTAATACCCATACATCGGCGTTCCCGGGGTCAAAACTCATTGTATATCCGGTTGCGATATAATTTCCATTTATATCCTGCTTTATTGATCTACCCACATCACCCCAAAGTCCGCCAAATACTTTTGTCCAAAGCGTATCACCATTATCATCAGTTTTTATTAAGTACAGGTCATCTATGCCATTGTTGAATGATTTTGTCCCTCCAATAATAATATATCCTCCATCCGCAGTTTGTTGAACTTCAGAGGCAAAATCTTGTAATGCACCTCCATACGTCCTTGTCCATAATGTATCGCCTTGCTGATTGGTTTTAGCCAAATAAACATCGTAATCGCCTGCTCCAAATGAATTTGTCATACCTGCTATAATGTATCCTCCATCATTGGTTTGCTGAACAGAGTAACCGGACTCTTTGTTAGCACCACCAATTGTTTTGGTCCATAGTGTATCTGGTACTTGTGACTTTAAAATAGATGATGGGAAAATTATCAGCAATATTATGAAAAAGAATTTCATATTATTACATCCTTTCTTACCTTATTAATATCCCCGACAAGGTCGGGATTACTTGTTAAGTTCCTCATAGTCACTTAATAAGCAACATTTTTTTTGTATCCACAAACGAGCCGGCTCTCAGTTGATAGAAATATATTCCGCTTGGCAGACCTTTAGCGTTGAATTCAACTTCATATTCACCTGCAGGTTTTTCTTCGTTTACTAATGTTGCAACTTCGTTTCCGAGAATATCATACACAACGAGTTTTACAAGCTGCAACCCACCCCTTCCGTCCCCTCCAGGGAGGGGAGACTGCGGAATTGTAAACTTTATCTTCGTAGTTGGGTTGAACGGGTTTGGATAGTTTTGGGATAAATGAAATTCTTTTGGCAGGTTTGGAGTTTCATCTTCAACCGAAACAACGGTTGTATCGCCGTAAACTACACCGTTAATTATGCAACCTTTTAATATAGATGAAAAGGTAACATTATCTCCATTCCAGGTTTTATATAAACCAATCCCTTTTACGAGGGAATGACCGAAATACCAGCCGAGAGATTGTGGGTAATAATCTTTTATCAATGTATTCAGACCAAAATCTGTAAACTCTCGTTCAAGCTGAACAAACTGACAATTCCAGGCAGGATTATACTCGTAGCAAACCGAATCCCCAACCACTGCTGCTAAATTTTCAAAAAGTAATTCATCTCCGGTATCTTTTGAATAGACATACATATTTGCAGTTAAAGAATCCAGCCGTATTGCTAAAGTATCAATCATACCATTGGTATAAATATTTTTATACAAAAAATAATTTTTACCATTATTTTCTGTAAGAGTGTCAATAATAGACTTAATCTCGAACCCGACGAATTCCGGCACACCCGTTTCATCAACATAAACCTCATAAACCCAGTAATTCCCTATTTTAAGGGGAAACCAATCATAGTTCTCTTCTGCAGGAGTAATGTTTTTAATTATCTTTACTGAATTATCATCAAGGTTTATTTCATACATTCTGTATTTAGTTACAGCATACAACTTATTAGAGTTCGGTTTTTTGTAAATGC
>BDSV01000002.1 GCA_002898075.1 bacterium BMS3Abin03 | reverse complement strand
GTCGCCAGATAAAAAATATATAGCAGTTTCAATAGAAGGTAACATATATACAGTTCAGACAAATGGTGATAGTCTTACAATGTTGACAAATAAGGGTGAAGATTTTCATTGTAATTGGTCACCCGACGGTAGATATATTGCATTCTCAAAATCAATATGTGATCCGGAATGCGGTATTATGCTTTACGATTTTTCCAATGGAACAACATCTCTTAAAGCTCAATACGGTTCTTATGCAAGTTGGAGTAGTGATTCAAAAAGAGTTTATTATTACAATAACTTTTATATTATAGATCCTAAGACACAAAAAGGTGATTATAAAGGTTTTATCTTTAGTAGAATAGAAGTAAATACATTACACAAAGACAGCTTGTTTTATGTAAAGAGTTCTGATGGGGGACTATACTTGCAAGATTGTTCTGTTTCACCGGATGAAAAGGAAATATTATTTGCCGCTTCTTATGGTTCTCCGTCTCAAATGAATATCTGGAAGATTGTCTTAAAAACGAAAGAAATGATGCAGATGACTTATAAAGGAGGGAACTGCCCCTCTTATAGTCCTGCCGGAGACAAAATAGTTTACACAAATACAAACATAAATGAAGGAGGATTATGGATAATGAATAAAGATGGTAGCAACAAGAAAAGACTAACAAAAATGAAGGAGTGAATCATGAAAACAAATATTAAAAGTTTAGTTTATGTTATGTGAGGAAACAATATTATGTCTACTCGACAAAAGGAATGGAAATGCGTAGTCTAATTCATATAAAAAAAATATTGATATTAATTTTAATTTCACTTTATTTTATTTCTTGTGACACTACCGAACCGCCTTCAATTCAACCAATAGACCCTATACCTATGGATAAGTATCCCGACTGGAGCCCAACGGGTGAATGGATTGCTTATGAACATCACTCTGTAGTAAGAGAAGGAGATACAACCGGCATTTACATTATCCGTCCTGACGGGACTGATAAACACTTAATAATATCGGAAGGATATTACCCAAGCTGGTCGCCTGATGGTAAAAAAATCGCTTTCTCGGCTAGTACTTATGACAAGCAAATTTGGATTTATTATTTAGAATCAGGTATATATCGCAGTCTTACTAGTGATGGATTTAATGTAAATCCAGCCTGGAGTAATCAAGGCAGCAAAATAGCTTATAGATCTGATCAAAAAATAATAATAGTCGACACGAGCGGAAATATACTAATAAGAACAAATTTAGGCGGCTCATTTCCATCATGGTCACCGAACGATGATAGTATTTGTTATAATAGTAATGCTGTACTAACAATATTAAATTTAGCAAATTTAACTGATACTACTCAACTTTTCAATGTTCATCGTCCCAAATGGCATCCTTATTTAAGCGAAATAGTTTATAGTTTATATGATTATGAAAAAAAGGAAGGCGCTATTTGGATTTATAATTTACATAATAAAAACAAAGTGAAATTATTAGTTGGAGGTACATTACCTGCCTGGTCCCCTGATGGAAATAAAATAGTTTATTCCTTTAATAAGGGAAACAAAGCCGTCCTTTTTATTATAAATAGGGATGGAACAAATAATATACAATTAACAAATTAGGAGGTTCATGATGAAAAAGGGAATTTTATTTTTAACTATCCTACTGTTTGCATCAATTACTCTATTCCCACAAAATACAAAATGGGTTGAAAACGAAGTAATCATTTCATTAACAGACACTTTGGTTGACATTAATACCAACAATACAAAGTTCTCTCTAAATGATATTAAGACTAAAGGATTTATAAAATCAGATAAACTGCAAACTTATCTATTTAACAATGATATCGAAAGTATTGAATTACATCCGTTATTCAGTCAATTGAAAAATTTTGATAAAGAAAAAAGCTACAAGGGACACACTATAAAGAATATTAATGACCTTGTAACCGCAAAAATAAGGTACACTAATAAAAAGAATATAGAAAAGACAATTATTGAACTTGAAAAGATAGAAGGAGTAGTAAATGTATCGCCTAATTTTATTCATTCAATGGAAGTGATACCCAATGATTATAGGTTTAATTATCATCCCGGCTCTTCCCCTGGCAATAATTGGGGTTTCTATAATTGGGTATCGCCAGATAATGATATAAATATGGAAACTGCCTGGAATATTCAACAAGGGTCACCAAATGTTAAAGTAGCTGTAATAGACAATGGAATAGATTATAATAATCCTGATCTTGGAAGCTATTATGGTGCTAATTATAAAGTAGCAGGTGGTTATAATTTTATTTCTCCCAGCTCGCCCCCATTGCCAGATCCTGGCGAAGAAAGTGCAGACCATGGAACGAAATGTGCCGGCGTCATTGGCGGTTTAAACAATAATAAAAATTTCGGTTTGAACTTCCCGTTTGGACAAGATGGCGGTACTGCTGGGATTGCCGGCGGATGGTCGTACAATCAGACAAATGGCACAGGAAATATGGGAGCTAAATTGCTTGCTTACAGAACTCCATTAACAAGCTGGGGAAACTATCTTGCAACCTGGCAGGCAAGAATTGATGGAGCAAATATTATAAATTACAGCAGAAGCGGGCCACAAGCTACATTAGAAGAAACACAACTCATCTGGGATGCTTATGAGTTAGATGGCATTCCGTATTGTTCCAGTATGGGTAATACACAGGATTGGCAAACTTCACCTGATATGCCCGGCTATCCGGCAGCATTAAGTGATATTGTAATTGGTGTTGGGGCAATAAATCAAGATTTTGATAGAATAACTTTTCAAAATACTAATTTTGTGTGGGAATCTGCTTATGGTTATCATATAGACTTAATGGCACCCGGGATTGATCATTACAGTACATCTTTAGGGAATACAACTGGATGGTTTGCCGGTACTTCAGAATCTTCTCCAATGGTTGCCGGTGCTGCTGCTCTGGTCAAGTCGCAAAATCCGAATCTAAAAGCAAATGATATAGAACGAATACTAAAATTAACAGCTACTGATATAATAACTGATCCAGGTGGTGGAACAGGTGTGGGATGGGACAATAGGACAGGATATGGTGTAATAAATGTAGGTAAAGCTCTTCAGTTAATAACTCCACCGAATACAGTTAATTTTTACACTGCTACCGGCGGAACCACAGTCAATACTTATTCAGATAATTGGGGTTTTAATATTAGTTTTGTCGTTTATTATGCGATAAGACATGAGGTACATAAGTCTGTAACTTTCCCGTCAACTTATGTAGAATCTCCGAAAGTCTGGGGTAGGCAGGGAATCGATGGAACTGTGGGCGCTTCGCCATCAAATCCGAATTATGAAATTATGTGGTGTGATGTAGTTCCAGGAACTATAACAAATACAGGATGTGAATTAGTCACTTATGTTTATAAAATATTCGATGGATATAGTTGGTTTTGGTATCCTTGCGAACCAAATCAAGTTGTTTTTTCATATGCTGTTGCTGGCGAAAAAGTTACCGCTCCAATCATTTCTTACTTCACTCAAAACCCAAATCCAATCTGTAAGGGCATTGATGGTACTGTTACTGCAAATCTTTCTCAAGGCAATCCTGAACCCACTTATACCTGGGCACTGCTGGATGGACCTCCAGGTTTTGAAGTACCACAAAACCAGCATGGTAAAACCTGTCAGGTTTCTTACCACAATACTGAATTACTAGAACCTGATGAGGTTACTGATGCCTTAATTGAATGCACAGCAACAAATGGAGGAGGTACAGACACAGAAAATTACATTGTTGAACTCGTCAATGATTGCCCCGGCTGTCCAACCCTTGCTTTTGAGAATGAAGGAGAGTTGATTAATGAAAATCCTTTGCTTATAACTTCACTAAGCAACCCGGGCACAGATGTTACTGATTATTACCTTATACAAACTCCGATAGTGCCTGTTGGTGATGAAATTAATTTCACAATTCACGAACCTCAAACAGAGCATACCTGGCTGGATCAGGCACAACTAATAGAAGCAAAAATAAACCTGAATGAATACGCTGCCGTTACTGAAGATGGTGAGATTGTTAATTACAGGAAACCACAAATACCATTTACAATAACATTAAACGATACATTGAACGTAACTGCATTATTAGCTGACTTAGACAGTACAATGCTTGATGTATATGAAGGTGATATTTTAAGAGTGGAAATAAATCATCAATTTATGGGAGGCGGTGGAGAGGACAATATGATCCTGGGTGCAATAGAGATTCCTCCACCAAAGCAAATTATGGGAACAGTTAGGTTTGTTAACAAATCTGGTAAAGAAAAGAGTGCAAACTCAGGTAATGAGAGCAAGTTTCAGAACTTTGGTGAGTTTTATTTCAGACCGAATATGAGTATTATTTGCAAAAGACTGGGCAATTTACAAAACGGGGATCTTGAAATACTCTTCAATAAAGATGCAGAATTGGATTACCTTGTTATAGCAAGAAACCTTAGAACCGCGA
>BDSV01000001.1 GCA_002898075.1 bacterium BMS3Abin03 | reverse complement strand
TTGAAATCAGGATAAGTGAATCCCCTTATGATAATCCTGTAATATATGAAGCGTTCCCCGAAGATCAATTATTTAATGTATCGATAGTAGAAGGTACAGAATTTGCTGATATATATTCCCCGGATACTGACGAAACGGGAGATGAGCTCGAGTTAATACCGCAAGGATTTAAGCTGATAATTAATACCGGTATAGACAGCAGCAACTTAGAAATAAAGCTAAGAGTAAGTACAGAAACAGGTGGCGGCGGATTCCCTGGAAACCCGGCTGCCGGGGGCAATGAAAAAGAATTAAAGAGTATGAAACAGGGTAAAGATGAAATAAAAAGGGAAAACACGAAATCATCAAAAGGAGATGGGGAGACAGATATTATTGTATTTCCCGGCAGTAAAGAGATATTTGGAATTGGTAAAGCTGTGATAAATCCCAAAGAAGAAATAGAAATCCTTCTTGGTGAAACAAAATATTTTGGTGTTAAAAAGAAAACAGAAAATGGTACAGTTACTGAAATAAAAATAGAGGAAATTGAAGTTGAGGAAGACGAAACACCAGCTTTCCCCTCAAGTGCAGGAGAAAATTGGGAATGGATTGAGGAAAGTGAGATTTGGTCCGAAAGACCTATTGATATTGAAACTGAAGGACAAAGCCCAATTTATTATGACAAATTTTATGCAAAAGTTTATTACAGCGGTACTACGAAACCAGATATATTTAATCTACCTGATGGAATGATAAGAGTCATTGGAAGATATTTAGGTAAAACACCTGATAATAAAGTGAAACTTTTTACAACTGAGTATGATAATTCGTTTTCAGATACGTTGGAGATTCAAGTTATTAGACCAGATAAACTTGGTGATTCTGATAGAATTATTAATGGACCTACTAAACAAGAAGGAGTGTTTGAAGATTATGACATCGATTCACTGATAATAAATATAGCTGGAGAAACGGGTATCCTTCCCCAAGTAATAAAAGGAATAATGAAAAAAGAAAGCATAGGATTTCAACCTTCATACCGCTACGAAATATATCAGGATATTGGAGGTACTATTAGAAATAAATTTGACAGCACGCATACGTATTGGATAAAAAGTGAAACCGAACCAGGTTATCCTGGAATACCAAATCACGGAACAATATGGTATGGTTGGAATACTTCAAAAGATGGATACCCAGAACCGACTACAGCTTGGGAATATCTGATGAATAATTTTTATTTGTATTATAAAGACACGGTATTCGTTATAAACCCTACAGATAGTTTAACTTCTGCTATTTATAAATCTGAGAAAGACAAAATTATGGAGTTTTATTATGCTTATTATGATTCATTAAAAAAGAATGGATTAACAAGTCAGCAAGCGCAAGACACAGCAAAAATAAAAACTCAACAAAGGTATTTATTATATCTGAAAGAGGAATATGGCAAAATCGGAATGGAAGGAATATATGCTCAAACAAGAATAATAGCTTCTTATGGGTTGATGCAATTAACTTATTATGGGGCAGTTGATTCTTATAGAGATGATTGGAATTTAGAATATTCGGATAATGATATTAATTATTTACCGGAAGATATAAATATCATTCCTATTAATATAGAGTACGGAACTAAACATTTTCTTGGTAAACTGAGAAATGCTTTGGGACCGATAAAATATTTAAAAAGTGATACTTGGAACAAAGATTATGGTTTCGAGTTATCATATTGGAACGCATTAAAAAATTATAACAATAGTTCTAAGTATCCAAATCCTGTTTTTAATTATACAAAAATTTATCTGCCAAAAAAGTAAATTTAATTGGAGCATTAATATGAAATTGAATAAGCTATTATTAGTAGTAATAATCAGTTTTCTTGGAAATAGTCTTTATGCTCAAGTAGGAAATAAAGCAATAATAGATAATATAAATGACTTTTTACAGACTGTTTACCAAGGATATTATAAGGTTAATACTTTAATTGACCTTGATGCTGATTTGGGTGATATGAGAGTTCATGATTTGCCTACGGAAGACCCTTATGGAACTATAAAAAATAGTTATTTTTTTGTCGCAGAAGCTCACGGTAGTCCTGAAGATTTAGGTAACATTGTTGGAATATACAAAGATGGAAATGTATTGTGGTATTCGGGTGAGAATGAAGTAGGTATAGCACAAGGTTATAACCTATTTACAACAAGAGATATTAATAATGATGGGAAAGTTGAAATTCTTATAACAGGAGACTATGGGGCAGAGTTATGGATTTATAGCTGGGATGGGACAACCGGAGAAAGAATTAATGATAAGGATTATTGGACATCTGTTATTCAAGGTCCTCCGGGGTCCTTTACACTCTTTGATGCTGAGGGAGATGGAATATTAGAAATAAGAAGTTTGGCTGAAAGAGATGGTTCAGAAACCTGGAGTTGGAATGGACAGTTGTACGGTAAATGGTCTAATACACCAATAATGCCTGATATATCATACTTCCCAAGAAATAATGTAATTGTAAATGTAAATAGTAAAATAACAAAAGAAAATAATTTTTATTCTTATAATTATACGGTTCATAGTGACTCAACTAGCAAACAAAGGATAAATTATTTTACTGTAGAATGTATAACAGATAGCGTAACAAAAACACAACCTCAAGGCTGGGATAGCAGGGGACATTGGGTTTGGAATCAGGATGGATGGGGCACTAAAATATTTTATTGGCACAAACCAAAAGAGATATTACCTGGGCAAACTCTCGATAGTTTTAAAATTAAAAGCCCACAAATGCCCTTTATTGCTTTATATGTAGTTCGGGGTGAAAATATGCTTCCTCTTACAACAGCATTTACAAGCGAGCAAGACAGTGCTGATTTTGTTAATAATTCAGTAAAAGGTTATACAATAGGACCATCGGTTCTTCCTGATCCTTTCATACCACTTAATTTTTTAGATACACTGATAAACTATACAGATAGCTCTTACTCTTTTGGTTGGATAACAAACCAAACCACAGCGGATAAATACGACAGCTTATTCACATTAGCAAAGACACAACTACAGCAAAACAACAACAATGCAGCAAAAACTACTCTGCAAACAGTTCTGCAAGAGGTGAACGTAGACAGCACAAATAATTTAACCAGCGAAGCGTATGCATTACTGCGCTATAATACTGAATATTTAATAACTCAAATACCGGAAGGTGCTCCCGGCTTACCTGTAAAACTAATAAACAGTCAGGGTAGTTTACTTCCCGGAGGCAGCTTAAAATATTATGATGCCGGCTGGAAGGATGCAATAGATAACGGAGACGGTACATTTACTGTAAATACGGAACGTGCCACGGTAAGCTTAATAATGACTTATGAATACGGAACACAGCAATTGGATAATATAACTGTAGGAAGCGATACTGCTGTCTTTCAAACCGTAAACGCATCGGTTCAGCTAAAAGACAGTCAGGGTAACCTGATTGATGAAGGAACTGTAAAATACTATGCAGGCGGTTGGAAAGAGTTTGGTACAACTGTAAACGGAATCGCAGCGAAAGAGCTTCTGCCTAAAAACTACAACTTTAGAATGACGTATGCATTTGCAAGTAACGATAAAC